>CAZVZF010000097.1:0-3706 GCA_964631095.1 uncultured Eubacteriales bacterium | reverse complement strand
AATATTACGGAAAAATATTAAATGATTGTACATATGATAATCCGGAAAAAAGATTGTTTGATATTAATGGCTATTATTATTACAATGAAAATGATGTTGAAAAAATTATGAATAAAATCATAGAGGAGAAATCCAAAGACTATGATAAGTTTTTGAAGTGGTTAGAAGTTGCAAAATCATATAACGGATTTTATTTTATTGGAATTTAAAATGGCTTAGCAAAGCAATCCGTTTTATGGGTGCGTAAAAAAACACAGGGGTGCGCTAGTGTATTAAAATAGGTCACCCAACACATATAAGACTAACAGGTTTGATACAAGAAGTGTCAAGCCTTTTTTTATGCAAAAAGGGGGATTATTCCCTATCTGAAAATTTCCAGTACTGTATTTTTAAACTGAAGTCGGAATTTATACAGGTCAGAAGTTTTAAAGTACACAATTCAGCAAGCAGCCAAATGGGTGAAGCATTAAACGAACTAGGAAATGATCAATTTCTCGCTGAAAGTGCAGGGCTTGAACCTGGTACCCTCAATCCAAATGTTGTATTAGCGATGAACGAAGTCGGAATCGACATCAGTCAAAATTAAACAAAATCAACCGACGACATAATTAATCTCGGTAAATTTTATGATTATGTTATTACAGTCTGTGATGAGGCTAGTGATCAATGCTGTCCAATCTTTTGACGGTTTGGATAAATTGAATGAGAAGGGAATTGATGGTGGTGTCAAGATTTAAGTGTACATGCATCAGCAACTAGGTAGCATCGAACCCTTTCATGTACAGTTCAATGGATCGTTGTGAATCACGTATTTTGATCCAATATTTAGGCATATCCCCCAGGGGAAGGACCGGGTCCTGTTGTCCACAAGAGAATCATTGTGAGCCCCAAAAGAATGGCAACCACGAAAGCGATAGTAATCCAAATGCGAGTGGAACGGCGAAAGACGCCCATCATCCACATAAAAGGAATGCCAAATGGATAGAAGAAAATAAGGAGAAGAATCGTTATGACGACAAGATTTTGATTCAAAGGGGGAGAATTCTTGGAAGGAGTCGATGGAGTTCGTGTCCTGTGGATCTGTAGGTAGCGTGGTAAGGGATTCCCACAGCTTGGACATGCTCGCATGGTTGAAGGGATCTTTCCTCCACATAAATCGCAGCGCATACCATCCCTCCTTTGCCCTTATTATACCATTGAGATGGTGAAAAACCTATGGTAACCATTTGGGCATTGACAAGAGGATAAACCTATGTCAAAGTCTATACGAAAGAGGGTGATCAAGGATGAAACGTTCCCTAAAAGCTTTCTTGATTATTGCTGTCGTAGTTGCGGTCTTTATCGTTGCCTTTTCGATTCTTTTTCAAGGAATCAATCGCAATCTTGATGATTTACAATACTACACCTATAGTGATTTGAATCTCGAAGGCATTCCCGATGGAACCTATCGCGGAACCTTTGAACGTTTTCCGATTGCCCTAGAAGTCGATGTGATTGTCGAAGACGAAACCGTGACGAGCATCTTTATTGTGCGTCATCAAAGTGGACAAGGAGAACCTGCCGAAAGCATTGTAGTCCCTGTGATTGAAACTCAATCTTTGAATGTTGCCGTAGTTGCGGGAGCCACGTACAGTAGTTATGCCATTTTACTCGCCATTGAACAAGCGCTGGAAGGCGCACGAACTGCATCGTAAGGAGGAACTGTTAATGAGCATTATGGTCATATACGAGTCGTTTTATGGAAATACCGAACAAATTGCGCAAGCCATCGCAGAGACTTTGGGAGCCGAACTTTGTCGAGTGGATGCGGTAGATTGGGATCGACTCCAAGCCGCAAATATTGTGATATTCGGTTGTCCTACTCGAGCATTTCATGCCAGTGAAGGGATGGGAAAGTTCTTAAAGGGACTTGGTAAAACATCCTTAGAAGGCAAACAAATCATTGCGTTTGACACGCGGATGGATGTGGAGCAGCACCCTTCCAAAATGTTGCGTTTCATGGCGCATCGCTTTGGCTATGCTGCTTCGAAAATTCAAAAGCAGTTAATTGCTAAGGGAGGCGAAGAACTTGGCGAGCCCGCCTGGTTTCTTGTCGACGGTATGGAAGGCCCATTGCACGAAGGAGAACTCGATCGTGCCAAAGAATGGGCGAAAAAACTAATTTAATTTCCGCAAAAAGGCTGTGAATTAAGCAGTTTTTTTTTTGATACTGTGAAGAACTAGTGCTATAATAGTAATCGATAGAGAGGATAATGGAAATGCGAAAAATTTGGGGGTACTTTTTTTCGCTCACATTGTTGGGTGTTGGAGTCGGTTTTGGGGTTGGATTGTTTCAACGGTTGGTTAGTTGGGTGGTTGGTTGGAGCCAAGCGTTTTTTGCGTTCTCCGCACCAATTCCTTGGCTTGTTTTCATCGTTGCTATTCTTCTTGGTCTTGGGGCTTATTGGATTGGAAAAGTAGAACCAAGCGCCAAGGGAAGTGGGGTGCCTTTTTTGGAACATTCCTTGGAAGAGCATCTTCCTTTTCGTTATTGGCGCACCTTACCGATGATGCTTCTCAACTGTTTCTTGAGTTTTTTTGGAGGGCTTCCCCTTGGAAGTGAAGGACCGAGCGTCTTAACGGGGGGAATTTTGGGAATGGCACTGAATGATTGGCGTCAAGAATCCAATTCTGATTGGGTCGCAATGGGGGCTGCCGCTGGCTTTGGAAGCGCCTTTTTAAGTCCGCTTGCGGGATGGGTGTATTGCATCGAAGAAACATTGGAAAGTTTTCGGTGGCGAGTAGCCTTACAAATGGCTTATGTAGCACTTATTTCTTGGTGCGCTGCTTTGCTGATTGCTCCACCACTTCATTTCTCTTTTTCGATGGTTGGTCCGTTTACTTACGAGGAGATTCCTTTGTTAATCGCCATCATATTGGGCTCGATTCTTTTGGGGCGTGTGTTTGTCTTTGTGCTTCTTTATGTGCGTGATTGGCAGGCATCCCATTGGAAGGAAGGCAGTCGTTGGATCGCGCTTCTGGTTGTATTTGTAGTCAGTGGTCTCATTGCTCTTTTTTCCCCGTCAATTGGAGGAAGTGGGGGATCCCTATGGCTTCTTTTTCAAGACATGCCAAGTCTAGGAATTCTTGTGATATTCTTGCTTGTTCGCTTGGGGATGATCGTATTCACGGCAAATAGTGGAGCGGCAGGTGGCTTGGTTTTCCCAATATTCTCACTTGGATTGCTTTATGGATTGGTGTTGCTTGAAGTAAGCAAAGGATGGTTTGGTTATGGCGGAGAACAATCCTCCATGATTTTGTTGTTATCCATGGTAGGCATTTATGCGGTGGTGACGAAAACCCCGTGGACAGCGGCTGCCTTAGCCATTACCTTTGTTCCTTCATGGTATGCGATTGTCCCGATCCTTTTTGTAATGATGCTAATTGCTTTTTTCGATCGTAAAACGCATACTCGTTGTTTGTACGATGAGTTAAAGGCAAGGATGTCCACGCACGGGGATTGAAATTGCACATGGTGAAAGAAGAATTTCATTGTAATTAACATGGGAATTACAAAAGTATTATTTTTTTAGCACTCATCACTTGACATTGCCAAGAATTTGATTATAATAGAGTTAGCACAGGACAAAACCGAGTGCTAAACACACAATTAATGAAAGGAGTGTACGAACATGATGAGCATTATTCGAAAGGACAACACCAACTA
>CAZVZF010000096.1:0-3744 GCA_964631095.1 uncultured Eubacteriales bacterium | reverse complement strand
AAAACGTTCCAAAAAGGACATAATGAAGGTATTAAAGAGTGGGAAAAACATGAAGAGAAGGAGGAAAGCCATCGCTGGGGCAAGTGCAATAAGAGCCTTCCAACCCGCCCGTTTATCTTCAATCATTAGCGAATACGTTTCCCATCCACTTCGAACACGTACTTGGTACGATAATTGAAGCGAACAGAATCCCCTTCTTGAAGATGTTTGTGTTCGGCTGGAATAATGATTCTTGTCTTGGACTCTAGCCCCTTAGCATGTCCAATAATCGAAATATCACGTCCGATATGTTCAATGAAAGAAATTTGAATTTCGAGTTGACCTTTATCGTCGAGAATAAAAGCTTCGGGACGAATCCCTACCAAAACACTTCGATCATCTCCCTCATAGGAGTTGTCTAATTTGGTCTCGCCAAGATATAAAGCGCCTTTTCGAATGGAACCTTCAAAAATATTGATGGCAGGATTCCCTAGGAATTTAGCAACAAATAAGTTGGCAGGATCATCATAGACTTCTTGTGGAGGCTGCTTTTGTTGCATCTCTCCCGCACTCATGACAATAATTTCATCCGAGATACTCATAGCTTCTTCTTGGTCATGGGTCACAAAGATGGTGGTAATCCCTGTTTCACGTTGAATTCTTTTAATTTCTTCTCTTGTTTGTAGACGCAATCTTGCGTCAAGGTTGGACAAAGGTTCGTCAAGCAATAAAACTTTTGGCATTTTAACCAAAGCTCTTGCGATGGCGACCCGTTGCTGTTGACCTCCGGATAACTCTTTGGGTTTGCGGTCAAGGTATTTATCAATGTCCACAAGTTTTGCCATTTGAAGCGTGCGATCTAAAATCTCTTTACGGGGCAATTTCATGTTTTCTAATGGAAACATAATGTTTTGCCGAACGGTCATATGGGGATAAAGTGCATAGTTTTGGAACACTAATCCAATTCCACGATTTTCGGGTGCCAAATTTGTTACATCAGTATCACCAAAAAAAATTTGACCTCCACTTGCCTTATGCAAACCGGCGATTAGGTATAATGTTGTAGACTTCCCACATCCAGATGGCCCTAGCAACCCAATCAGTTTGCCAGAGGGAATTACAGTATCAAAGTTGGAGACTGCGACAGTCTTATTCCCTTTTCGATCCACGAATTCCTTTGTTAAATTTTTTAATACTACTTCCAAGGTTATGCCCTCCTAGTCTTTTCCACACGTCTTGTTTATCTTCATTTGAGCTAGGCTCATTGTGTAGCAGTGGTGTCCTCGATTCGAAGAATGTATGATTAGGCTCTGCTTGTTGACGTTCTTCCAAAGTGTTGGTAAGCAAGGTTTGCCTTAAATCAACAACAACAGTACCAGCAATCAAATCGTGCAATGCGACATGACGGCGAGTAAGTAGAACCATAATCGCAGAAATTAATAGCGGGAGTAAGGGTAATCCAAACATCATGTAGGTGGCAATACTGAGAATGGTTTCCACAGCATAGATTCCAATAAGGAAACGTGCAAATAATTGCCAATTACGAATGATGAGTCCTTCGGGAGTTGCTAAACCTAAATGCATCATTTTCTTACCAGGAGTTTGCCCATTCTTCAAAATCAGGGGAAGGATATAAAAAACGAGCAGTTGAGAGATTAAAAACGAAATTGCAATTTGTACAAGGTTATAAACCGATAAGAGAGTCTCTACTCCAGAAGCTTCTTCGTCGGCATAAAACAGTGCTGCTTTATTGTTTAAATCCACCAAAAACTCGTCATAAGTCATTGTAGCGTCGGGAAATAATTCTGCATATTGATCGGAATTAGAAATACCGTAAAGGTTATAATCATAAGTATCATTAGGATCCTCTGTCGTAGTATCAGGGAGTTCTACTATAATACCAAAATCTTTCATGTGACTTACGTACTGTTGTTCCAATACGTCCACAGACCAAAGCTGCTTTGCGATGGGATACATAATGTAGTTGTAAAAGGCAACAAAAAGCAAAAAAATGATTATACCATCTAGTAAGTATGCTCCAATACGTGGAAAAGTCTTCGCAACAACAACATCATAAGTAGCGGTCTGCATTCAACGTATCCCTCGTTTCTATTTTAGAATATCACAAACGTAGTTTATTCTCAACAAACACCACAAAAAGTTTCATGTTTTTTTCACAATTAATAGGTCTTTGTGCATTGCATTCATAATTAAATATCCATCCCGATTAACCACATCTCTTCGATTAAATAATAAAGGGGCCCCATAGGGAGTAAGGAATACCCCCCCTGCCTCTTGAATTAGTATTACCGATGCTGCGACATCCCACTCCTTGGTTCCACTACTCATCTTGATAGCAAGATCTGCATCACCGCAAGCAATCAAACACGCTTTATAGGCACTCCCACATGTACGAACTTCAGGAATTTTATCTCGGTGCGTAGCAAAATACAATGCTTCATTTTCGCGAACATGAAACCGACTCTTCAAAGCTATAAGATTCGTTGTACGCTGACTGACATTAATTGGGGTATCCTTCCCGTCATAGCGACAAAAAGCCCCTCTTCCTTGCAGAGCATAATAGAGGGATTTCTTTAAAGGAACAGCAATAACACCTAATACTACTTGATGTTCGTGAATCAAAGCAATGTTGACAGAGAACTCCCCTGTTTTTGCAATATAATCCTTCGTTCCATCCAATGGGTCGATGACCCAAACATACTTTTTGGAAAAGCGATTTTCGGAATCAGCGGACTCTTCGCTTAAAATGCCATCCTCTGGAAAGGAAGAAATCAAATGAGAAAGAATGATTTCATTGGCGGCTAAATCAGCATGAGTAACTGGGGAATCATCTTCTTTTTGAGTGATTCCCAAATCAGACTGGCTATGCCATTTGCATAATACTTGAGCCGCCTGCTCTGCCGCTTCGATTGCCGCATGCAATCGCTGATCAAGAGCTAGGTTCATGCGTTTCCTTGCTCCGCACACAAGTGATCCAAATCTTCAAGGATTTGGTTAACAACATCCCAATTATCAACCAAGGCTCCTGATGCTAATTTATGACCTCCACCACCATATTTCTTTGCTACTTCATTAACTGCAATTTTTTTGGAACGAAAGTCTACTTTTACTTTGCCGGTAGAGGTTTCCGAAAATAAAACGTGCATATGGGTCCCAATCACTCCAGACATCGCATTAACAAGCACGCCTGCTTGCTCGCCTTCCATTTGGAATTTTTGTAAAATTTCGGGGGTGTTTTTAAAATATGCGACACCATTAGGGGTAATCGAGAAGTTTAATTGTAGATAACCTTTAAAACGAACAATTCGCTCTTCCTGACGATAAAGGAAATCATAAATTTGATTCATCTCCGCTCCTGATTCAAGGAGTGTTGCTGCCATTCTCAAAGTATCAGGGCTCGTGCTATCATATAAAAATCGTCCAGAATCTGTTACTAACCCCGCATAAAGCTTTTCAGCTGCTGCGGCATTGATCTGTAACTTTAACTCAACAGCAAGAGCAACAATCATTTCGCAAGTTGCAATATAAGAAGTGTCTACCCATTCAGCTTGACCACGAAAGGATTCCACAAACACATGATGATCGATTTTGATCATTCGTTTGGCCTTGCGAAACCGTTGGTCATCGACACGAGCCATATTGGCAGTGTCAAGCACAATTGCAAGGGAATTATGTATGATTTCGTCCGATACTTCCCGATCGACTGACCCAAAAAACTCTTCCCAATGGTCATCGGGTTTTCCA
>CAZVZF010000095.1:309-3825 GCA_964631095.1 uncultured Eubacteriales bacterium | reverse complement strand
GATCCAGGAAGGATTCACACGAAAATCTCCAAAATTGACCAACCAATTTGTAAAGTATGCTTGACATTAAACAAAATCCTGTTACCCTGATTATGTAAAGCACTCTTAACATTAAGGAGGTTTCCACCATGGCATTTTTTAAGAAGGCTGACGAGATGGAGATACACATTGCCTTGAAAGCCAATAGACTGGCCTATGCTTTCCTGAATTTTTCCCTGCTGATCTGGATCCTGATCGAACTCATCCTTACAGGGGAACCCCCCTACGTCCCCTTCATCCTCTGCTCCCTGTCCGGGGTCATCTTCTGGAGCAGTCTACTCTTTTTTAGAAAGCAGATGGGCAAGGAAGATCATGAGGAATAGGGTAAGAGAATTAAGGAAGGAGAAAAATCTCCGACAGGAGGACCTGGCAAATCAGCTACAGGTAACCCGGCAGACTATCATTGCCATCGAGAACAATAAATACAATCCGAGTTTGGAACTGGCCCTGAAAATGGCAAGATTCTTTGACACACCGGTAGAGGAGATCTTTCAATTGGATGAAAACAGTTCCTGAAACATATCCTTTTCAAGCGAACGAAACCATGTCTATTTACTTGCAGTCTTGAGGCACTGTATTTGACAAGTACGAAGTTAACCTGCGGCTGATTTCTATTCTGCCAAACACAGCACTCCCTGCTCGCGATTTCTATTCTGCTAAATGCAACGTGTAAATCTTTGCGGATTGCGCCCATGTGGTGGCGTTTATCATCAGCGCCGATGAATCAATTTGTGTCCGTTGTTGACCTTAAGCGTGCACGAAGCCTAAGGGGAAGTCAATCTTGCATCCCAACTTACATCTGATTTGCAACTAATATCGAGAAGACATTGGTACCTCTTGGGCAGGTGCCGAAGTGTCATACCGGGTTCTATTCATAGAATTTGAAAATGACGGGAAGGCCTCTTTTTGTGAAAAATTCTTTCTTCTCAGATAAATGACCGTCATCTTCACCCTTATAGGTATAGATCGTAATATTTGTTATTCCAGTAAATATGTCTAATAACTGATCAAAAATATCGACATCAGAGTGAACACTGTGGCCAATAATGATCATAGTCTTAATGCTACCATTATCACGGCCCTGGAGACTGTATGGTTGTTCATTTCGATATTGCGTGATCCAGTCTTGCGTTATCAAGGGAAGTTGTTCTAATTCCCTATATTCTCCATCTGGGGAGTAGAAGGAATCCAGATAAATGTCGTACCCCTCTATGATCTCCTCTAAGTTGTTTATGTCAGGGTAAGAAGCACGCGTTGTGACATGTCTAAAGAAACCGAGTCTATCTCTCAGCCTTGCTTTATCCATTAGGGTGACCTCATCTGGAATGACGCAAGGCATACTCGAATCTGGTGGATATCCAAAAACGATGTGCTTCTCCTTGAGTGATCCATGTATGTAAAATATGTCTTGAGAATATCGTTCAGCAACATCCGTATAGTTGAAGGACAATGCTAACGATTGCTTTGCGAACTCATTACTAATAGATGTCAACCGAAAATCTCGATTGCCCTGTGTTTCGTCTTCGAGGTATTGGATCAGTGCTCTCTCGATTTGGCGCACAACTAACGGGAATATATTAATGTCTGTTTCAACATTTTGATACAGTTGGCGCATTGCTTCACCCTTTTCATTTTCGTAGTCAAATTCCGGCCAGTTCAATGTCTCCAATTGATGGAACCAATTTTTGACCATAGAATTCATCATTTTTTCAAATTCATACCAATAGCCTCCCTTGATAATGTCGTCAGAACAGTATTTTCGGGTGAGCAACTTAAATATTTGCAACTCCTCCATTTGTACGCTCTCGGTGAAGTGCTTATAATTGGTTCTATAGTTATGCGCAAGATCGAAACCATTCCCAATGATTATTAGTTTTTCCATTATGTGGTACCCGCAATCTTCAGCACTTGCTGATTCATAACTTATGCCGTTTATTTTTCATTTACCCAATATTGCTCAATTCCGATGCAAATCCTGATAAGCTAACCGCGCCATCTCCTCCATAACAGATAAATAGAATTCTTTGTCTTCGAAAAGTTTGGTAAAAGACTCAACTGATTCAACGTATAATTCTTGGGAAATTGACTTGAAAACCTGAGGGAATATGCTGTTGCTAAAGATTTCAATATCGTTATCTTTAGCGTATTGTTCAATTTCTTTGTTGTTTCTGATCCCGCGGTTATAAATGGTCTCGACTATAACTCTGTCTCCTTCAGAAAACGCCCCAGTGTAGCGTTCGTTAATACGCTTAATAATAATCTCCAAAAGCTCATCAGATTCAGGACTCGTTTCTGGATTAATACTTCGAGGACTAAAAATCACCTGTTCTTCGTGAATAGGAGAGAATCCCAAATCTCCTCGAAAGGTTTGTTCCAGCTTGTAGAATTCAAGTTTTAACTTTCCTTCAAGGTCAATTGGATCGACAACAACGTTGGGAAGAAGCTTTTCAAGGTAAGATACAAAGACGTACTCCTTATGAAGCTCTTTATCAAACATTCTGGCAATTTGGGTGATGTAGGAATACCATCTGACGAAGTTTCTTGCTATACGCTTAAACCCAAAACGCTCATCCTCCTCCAAGTCTTCATAGCGGCTTACGACAGGCTTCAGGGCCGATGTCATACGCCCTAAATCCGTTTCTGATTGTTTACCATCTTTATAATAAATCTTGACGAACTCCTCTATATCTTCGTTATCATAAAGGTTGTATTGGCGTAGAGCTGATCTCGTATCGTAAATTAAGTTGATATTGATCTCTTCATCTAGAATGGTCGCCTCATAGTAGGGCTTGAAGGCTTCCTGAATATCTTCACCTGTATTGACGAAATCCAAGACAAAGGTGTCATCTTTGCCTGGGTAGATCCGGTTCAATCTTGACAGGGTTTGGACTGCCTTGACACCATCCAGCTTCTTATCGACAAACATACTGTGAAGGAGCGGTTCGTCAAATCCCGTCTGATATTTTTCAGCAACAATCAGGACATTAAAATCATCTCCGTGAAAATCGTGGCGGAGCTGATCTTCTTTAATGGTGCTATCGTCCTTTCTCTTATTGAGACCCTCTTCGGTGTACTCTATCGAATGGTCCTTAACAATCCCCGAAAAGGCAACCAGAATGTCGACATCCTTATAACCTTTACGTTTAATGTAGTGATTGAACTCTTGGTAGTATCTTACGGCATGGAGCCGGGAAGATGTGACCACCATAGCCTTAGCCCTGCCTCCGATTTTCTTTTTTGTGACCTCCCGGAACTGCTCAATTATGATGGCCGTTTTTTGCTGGAGATTATAAGGATGAAGCGACTGGTATTTTTTAATTGTTCTGGTTGCGAGGGAAGACGGTAATGCCGGATTGTCTTCTGTCTCCTTGGCGATCTTGTAACAGGTCTTGTAGGTCATATAGTTTCTTAGGACATCCAGAATAAAGCCTTCTTCGATAGCTTGCATCATACTGTATATATGGTGAGCAATGAAGG
>CAZVZF010000095.1:0-299 GCA_964631095.1 uncultured Eubacteriales bacterium | reverse complement strand
AGGAACCTTCTGGAGTTTTCCTGCCGAATACTTCCAGAGTCTTTCGTTTAGGCGTCGCGGTAAAGGCAAAGAAGGAAAGATTTTCTTGGCGACCGTGAGCCAATAGTTCTTTTACGATCTTGTCTTCATAGTCTTCAGCCTTTCTTTCTTCGGCCGACTCAATCCTCTCATATTCTCGGAGTGCCTCTTCGGTATCCGTCAGACCTTCTCGCAGTTTTGCCGCACTCTTCCCAGTTTGGCTTGAATGGGCTTCGTCAACGATAACAGCAAAGCGTTTGCCCTTAACTTCATCAATTTCT
>CAZVZF010000094.1:0-3890 GCA_964631095.1 uncultured Eubacteriales bacterium | reverse complement strand
CTTTTTAAAATGACAGGGCTTACATATCATTTCTGTCTATGCGAGTTGTAGAAACTATGGTATGATATGAAAAACATCGGCTTAGGAGGGTTAATCAACGTGATTAAAGAGACTTTTTCTATCTCCTCGCCCAGCGGTTTAGGTTCAAGAGCTGCCGCCGCTCTGGTTCGAGAAGCCAACCAATTCCATTGTGACATGGAACTTTCATATCAAGACGAAGTAGCAGATTTAAAATCAATCATGAATGTCATGGCTCTTGTCATTCGACAAGGAGAAGTCTTTGAACTTCGATGTGAAGGTGAAGACGAAGAACAAGCATATCATGCTTTAGTTCAAGTGATGACAAAAACTTCTTTAATATAAAAGACCTGATTATTCAGGTCTTTTGCTTTGTTGAGGATTTTTTCGTAACAAGAAATAGAGAAGCAAAAGAATAAATATGAACGATATTATAGTCCAAATCGTCATGATTCCAGTGCTGATATAAGACCCTGTTTGATAGAGAATGAGCGCAACTAAATAGGCAAATACAGTTTGATAGAGAATGGTAAACCATGTCCATTTCGCACTACCCATCTCACGTTTTGTTGCACCAATCGATGCAAAGCACGGAGCACACAGTAGATTAAACGTTAAGAATGAATACCCGGCAAGTGGAGTAAACGCTGCGCGAACGTTTTCCCATATTTCCATACCATTCTCCGCTACGGATTCCACACCATATAAGATTCCAAAAGTTGAAACTATACTTTCTTTTGCAACTAAACCTGTTATACTTGCCACGGCTGCTTCCCACTGTCCCCAACCAAGTGGGTTAAAAATAGGGGCGATAACACTTCCTAGTGATGCTAAAATGGAAGACGACGGTTCCACCCATTCCAGACTATAATTGAAAGAACTCAGAACCCAAATAGCGATACTTGCTAAGAAAATAATAGTACCGGCCTTCTTTACAAAGGATAAGGCTCGAACATAGACATGTCTTAATAAATTACGGCCATTCGGAATATGATAAGCTGGTAACTCCATAACAAAAGGAGCTGCTTCTCCAGAAAAAGTCTTTGTCTTCTTCAGCATGATTCCCGAAAGAATCACAGCAGCAATTCCAACAAAATATGCACTAGGAGCAATGATCGAAGAACTAGGAAATAAAGCCCCAGCAATGAGAGCAATGATGGGAAGTTTTGCAGAACATGGAATAAATGGAGTTGTAATAATTGTCATTCTTCGGTCTCGCTCTTGATCAATCGTGCGGGCGGCCATAATTCCTGGGACACTACAACCTGTTCCAATTAGCATAGGGATAAACGACTTCCCCGATAGCCCAAAACGACGGAAAACACGATCGAGTATAAACGCAACGCGTGCCATATATCCAATATCCTCAAGTATCCCTAGAAAGAGAAATAGCACAATCATCTGAGGTAAAAAGCCAAGTACTGCCCCAATTCCACCAATGACTCCATCAAGAACTAAGGATTGGATCCACTCCGCTGACCCATTCGATGTCAAAAATAAAGATACATTACCATATACAATTTCCCCAAACAAGACATCATTAACCCAATCAGTGGCCATTCCACCAATGGTTGTAACCGAAAGGAAATAGACTAAAAACATTACCAAAGCGAAGATTGGTAACGCGAGATACCGATTCGTAACAATGCGATCAATCTTATCGGAAGCGGTCAATTTCCCTTGTTGTTTTCGAACCAATATTTGGGCAATCACTTGAGAAATGAAACTATACCGTTCGCTTATCACTACACTCTCACTATCATCTTGATACTCTTCTTCAAGCGCTAGTATCCTATTGTTAAAGAAATCTTTTTCATCCTTGCTCAGTTTTAAATGAAGCTTGGGATCTTTTTCTAGCAACTTTAAAACATACCAATGCTTAGGGGCCAGTAACTCATGAGTTGGCATCCAAGATGATTCAAGATGATTAAGAAACGTAGCAAACGAAGGCAAAAAATAGGAAGGCCTTTGAAGAGTAGGCAATCCCAATGCGTTAACTGCTTGTTCAATGAGCTGATTGAGGCTCCGTTTGCGTAAAGCTGATATTGCTATGATAGGACACCCAAGAATGGATTCTAATTGATTTAAATCAATTTGGTCCCCTCGCTTTTCCACAATGTCCGTCATGTTTAAGGCTAATACCATAGGAATTCCTAACTCGAGCAACTGGGTAGCCAAGTATAGATTGCGTTCTAGATTTGTGGCATCAATCACATCGATGATGACATCCGGAGCGCCCGATAACAAATAGTCCCGGGTGACTACTTCCTCAAGAGTATAGGGTGACAAAGAGTATACTCCCGGGAGATCGACAATTGTTATTGAACGATCACTTAAAAGACTGCCTTCTTTTTTTTCAACAGTCACTCCTGGCCAGTTTCCAACATATTGAGTACTTCCTGTTAGTACATTAAATAATGTCGTCTTGCCACTATTAGGGTTTCCAGCTAATGCAATGGTTAATTTCATAATGCTCTCTCTCTAGGTTAGCATATGCTAACTATTAGTCGAAAAAAGTAGCCTTCCGGCTATGAAGAAACAACATCAACCTCAATCATAGAGGCGTCTGCTTTGCGAAGACTTAATTCGTAACTCCGCAGTGTAATTTCAATAGGATCTCCTAAAGGTGCTGTTTTTCTTACATAAATCTCGATATCTTTAGTGATGCCCATATCCATAATTCGGCGACGAACTGGTCCCTTACCATGAACTCGAATGACACGGACGGTAGTCCCAGTTGAAACCTCTCGTAATGTTTTCAAAGGTATCGCCTCCTTTGTGAATTAGCATACGCTAACTATATTATATCTTACAACCACCCCTATGATTTTTCAACTATAATCATAATAAATGAAACCTCACAGAAACCTGTGAGGTGAACAAGCCATGGTGGACCGTAAGGGACTCGAACCCGTGACCCACTGATTAAGAGTCAGTTGCTCTACCAACTGAGCTAACGGTCCGTTAAATAGCGTTATTATCTTACTTCATTTACAATAGATTTTCAAGCATAATCGAATTTGGGATGTACTTTTTTATCATTATCTCAATATGAGCGAAATAGGCAATAGGATCGATACGATACGCAAAAGTGTGAGTAGCCCCTGGAACAATGTGTAGGGCTTTTTCGCTTTGGGTGGTTTCATACAAAGCCATCGCCATGGACAAAGGAACATAATCATCATCTGCGCCATGAATGTATAGAATCGGATAGCGAGAATGAGCTACACGTTCGAGCGGGCAAGAAAATTTCAGCGCATAACCAACTTTCATACGATAAAATAAAGCAGCAATCTGATAGATAGGAAAGGCAGGCAAGTGAAAAGTATGTTTTAACTTATACAATAACTCTTGTTGGGCTTCCGTGAATGCACTATCTGCAACAAGAAAACGCACGCATGCTGGTAAATGTTGATTCGATAGATTTAGAACAGTGGCAGCCCCCATCGACAGTCCATGGAGTATAAGAGACCCTGATTCTCCAATTCTTTTGGATTCTAGCAATGTCCATTGGCGCAAATCCAAGCTATCAAGGAATCCCATGCCTACAGTAGTACCATCACTTGCTCCATGACCGCGCAAGTCAATCAAAAG
Organism: uncultured Eubacteriales bacterium; assembly: GCA_964631095.1. Taxonomy (GTDB): domain Bacteria; phylum Bacillota_I; class Bacilli_A; order RFN20; family UBA1709; genus JBAYCP01. The sequence goes on along the minus strand of CAZVZF010000094.1, from coordinate 278 downwards.
CACATTGTAGTGGTAGTTTTCATAGTAATATCGTGCCCACTCCAGGAGTCGATTAGAATTTGAGCGGTAGCCGTGTACTAAAATAACGCTATGTTTGCTTTTTGCATCTAAACGACGAGCTCGAAGTATAAGACCATCAAAAGATTTTAAATCTAGGTTTTCAAAGTCCTGTCGAAGGTGCCAAGAGCGAATAGGATCGTAGTTCCCTTCTATAAATCTGGCTTTTAGATAAGGTTCATCCCATAATGGGCGTCGTTTTTTTGTGCTAAAAGCAATTT
>CAZVZF010000093.1:0-3904 GCA_964631095.1 uncultured Eubacteriales bacterium | reverse complement strand
CATACAAGAAATAACGTTTGCTATCTTCTCGACCCGTACATTCAATCTTGGTCACAGCGAAGCCATTATCGCGAATGGTATGGACAACCTCATCGTTACGATCCGACGTGACAATATAGATGGCAAACTTATCGATGACCAAACGATTGGAAATAAAACTCCCAATAATGGTACCACTGGCAAAGCCAGCTGCATAGAAGATTGCGACAAAGATATTGCTATCTCCTACGGTAAGAGCTTCTCGCACCACCATAAACCAAATGAATACTTCTAAAAAGCCAAACGCTGCCGCGAGATACTTTTTCCCATCAACAACAAAAATGGTTCGAATGGTGCCAATAGAAACATCGAGAATACGCGCAAAAAAGACGGTAATACAAATAATTAAGATTTCATTGGTCACACCATCGCACTCCTCTCGATCTATGAAAATGGGACTTCATATAATGTACCTTAAAACCATTGAAATAGCAATGGATAAAAAAAGATTCTCCTCTTTTGAAGGAGGAGAATCAAGGGTCGGTTAAACTTAAGCTCTCTTAACGATTAAGGTTGTCCCCATACCGCCACCGATGCAAAGGGTTGCAAGACCGGTTTTGGCATCTCTACGTTTCATTTCATAGAGTAAGGTGACAAGAATTCTAGCACCGGATGCTCCAATTGGGTGACCAAGAGCAATGGCGCCACCATTGACGTTGACTTTGTTCATATCGAACTTGAGGTCACGAGCAACGGCTAAGGATTGAGCAGCAAAGGCTTCATTGGCTTCGACGAGATCGATATCATCAATGGTCATACCTGCACGTTCCAAAGCAAGTTTGGTTGCAGGAATGGGGCCAAGTCCCATGACTTTGGGATCCACGCCACCGGTGCCAAAGGCAACGATTTCGGCAAGGTATGGAAGGCCAAGTTCTTTGGCTTTATCAAGGCTCATCACCACAAGCATGGCGGCAGAATCGTTGATACCAGAAGCATTTCCTGCAGTGACTGAACCATCTTTAATGAAAGCTGGTTTTAAAGCTCTCATGCCTTCAATGGTCGCGCCATTACGGATGTATTCATCTTTATCAAATACGACGTCGCCTTTTTTACCAGGAATGACGACTGGTGTGATTTCTTCGACAAATTTGCCAGCTTTTTGTGCAGCTTCAGCATAATTTTGGCTTCTTACGGCAAATTGGTCTTGTTCTTCACGAGTCAAACCATATTCCTTAACAATATTTTCCGCAGTTACGCCCATGTGATAGTTGTTGTAGATATCCCATAAGCCATCATTAACCATGGAGTCGACGATTTTTGCATCGCCCATTCTAGCGCCCCAGCGGGCTTTCGGAATGAGATAAGGAGCATTGGTCATGCTTTCGGTACCACCGGCAAGCACGATGTCGGAGTTTCCAGAAACGATGGATTGATAGGCTAAGCTCACGGAACGAAGACCCGATCCACAAACGATATTAATCGTCATGGCAGGAACCGTCACTGGAATCCCAGCTTTCAGAATAACTTGACGAGCGACGTTTTGGCCTAAGCCAGCCCCTAAGACGTTGCCAATAAAGGCTTCTTGAATGTCTTCAGGCTTAATTCCTGCACGTTTGATAGCATCTTTCGCACATTGTGCGCCAAATTCCGCAGGCCCTAGTGGGGCGAGAGATCCATTAAAGGTGCCAATCGCAGTTCTGCAGGCGGATACGATAACTACTCTTTTCATATCTATTCCTCCATTATTTTATTTTCATGTGAAAAGTTGACTTTCCATATGAAGTTATACTTATTATAACACTGGCCTTTCAAAAATGAAAGGGCTCACAATTGAAATCCATGATTTTCTTGCGGTTCTTTCCAAGAATGAAACGTTTATTTTGTTCTTCTTTCTTTTGCTTTCCAAACGGTACTATTTATGATAATGTATGTTAGGAAAGTTTGGTGGCTTATGAAATCTTTGCCTTCTCGATTCTTTTTACGACTTCTTTTCTTGCTTTCCGGCATCACAATTTTGGGATTTGTTGGGGCTCTTTTTATTCGTTCAGGACTTGGTGGCGATTCAGTCACCATCTTTAATCAAGGGGTATCCAATACTTTTGGGATTGATGTTGGGCTAGCAATTTTTCTTTTTAATTTTGTATTATTCTTAGTGCTCCTTTTGGTCAATCGCAAAAAAATAGGCTTAGGAACGTTTATTATGGCGTTTACAATCGGGCCACTCACTAGTCTTTTTCTTCAAATTCCTTTTCCTTTTTCTGGATTTTGGTGGCAGCTCACTCAATCAATGGTTGGCACTCTGATTGGTGGCTTGGCCTTAGGACTTTATGTGTATGCGGATTTAGGATTATCCGCAGTCGAAGGACTGATGCTGTATGTTCATGACCGCTTTCACATCCCCTTACGTTACATCAAAATGGGTGTTGATGCAGTCCTCATTGCCATCGGCTACTTACTAGGAGGCGTTGTCGGCGTAGGGACGATGATTGCTTTACTTCTTATGGGCCCCATCTTTGATATCTTCCTACAATTCTTAAAACGCAAACTTGGCCCCCATCTATAAACACAAAACCGAGGTTATTCCTCGGTTTTTTCATTAATTTGAATCGATTGAATGCGTACATCCTTGCGCGGGCGATCGCGGTAATCGCGAGCAACTTTAGAAATAGCAATCGCATGTTCCAAGCCTGCTACAACTTTCCCAAAAGCAGCGTATTGATTGTCGAGGTGAGGCGTCGCCGCAACAGTAATGAAGAATTGACTTCCTGCCGAGTTCGGATCCGCGGTGCGAGCCATCGAGAACACTCCCGCCGAGTGTTTTAATGGGTTCTTCCATCCATTCGCTGGAAATTCTCCAAAAATGGTATGCCCTGGTCCGCCTGTACCGTCGCCTTTCGGACAGCCACCTTGAATCATAAACCCTGGAATGACACGATGGAAAGTCAGCCCATTGTAATATCCCTTTTTGACTAATTGAACAAAATTATCGACCGTTTTTGGAGCATATTCAGGATATAATTCGAATTGAATCTCCTCGCCTGTTTGTAACGTAAGTGTTCCTTGAATCATCGTTGATCTTCCTTTCTTTGGGGGATTACCCAACGTTCATAAGCCAGCCGCCAAGGGTCCCGCTTGGTATGTCGCAAACGAATCACTCCAGCTGGTTGAAATCCCCAACGTTGGAAGGCTGCTTGCGCAGTTTTGTTGTCTCGATGAGTATCCACGCGAATGGCGGGGATCCCCTCTTTGCGTGCTTGGTCGAGCGCAAAATGCATCAAAGCGGTTGCACACCCCTGGTTCAGGGCATGATCGGCGACAGCAAGACGGTGGATAGCAAGGTAGCAGTCGGGGCTATGCCACTTCCCCATAATTTGAGCATAGTTTTCATCGGGAGAATGCATCAAGCATGCCATTGCATCGAGCTTGCCTTCGTTTTCGATGACATAAAGTCGTTGCAATTGAATGTCTTCGACAAAAGCGGCATCCGTTGGTTCTCCCTGTTGCCATTGATCAATTCCTTGCATTGCCATGCGGTTGCTTGCTTGCTGACGCAAGGCCCGAATGGCGTCCATATCCTCATTCCTTGCCAGTCGAATCATACAATCACCTTATTCCTCTAGTTGGGGTGTAAGCACCGAACCCATGGATGGATACCATGCGCCATGCAGAGTTGATGCCACTTCTACATCTTGAATGAGCAAGTCGCGGAACAAGACTCCGGTGCGTACAACATCGATCCCTACATTTAATAAATTATACGGTTCATCAAACAGATAGTCTAGTGTTGCCACGCGATAGGTGCGATTGCTTTGCAAGGGATTGCCCCCGAGATAAACCGTTTCACCGTCATAATAAAATCCTGAGCTGTAGATAATACCACTTTGATTTCGGCGTAAGAAGGCTTCGATTTGAGTTTTTGTTAATG
>CAZVZF010000092.1:0-3935 GCA_964631095.1 uncultured Eubacteriales bacterium | reverse complement strand
ATCAACCCTTCGACAATATGAAGTCGAACTTGGGCTTTGTTGCGGTCATAAGCTGAACGACGACGAATCACTTCAATTTGATGGGCAATATAGTAATCAAGGACATCTATCAATCCTAATCGACGCGGTTTTTTATCGCATATTGCTACCAAGTTATAGTTGTACTTACTTGTTAAATCGGTTTTTTTCATTAAATAATCTCGAATGGCTTCATGATCAGAGTCTTTTTGCAGTTCGATGACGATGCGAAGTCCGGTACGATCCGTTTCATCGCGAACTTCGAGGATTCCATCAATTTCTTTCGCTGCACGAATGGAATCAATTTTGGCAACAAGATCCGACTTGATAATGTCGAAAGGAATCTCGGTTACAACCAAATTAGTTCGAGTTTTTTGGTTTTCAAAGCATGTCTTAGCTTCAATTTGGAATTGTCCGCTTCCATCTGTAAAAGCTTGACGAATTCCTTCTAAACCGTGAATAATTCCGCCTGTTGGAAAATCAGGACCAGGAAGAAGTAGCATAAGGTCGTCCAAGGAACATTGCGGTGATTGAATACGTTTAATGGTTGCTGCAACTACTTCTCCAAGATTATGAGGAGGGATAAAGGTAGCCATTCCAACAGCAATCCCTTTCGCACCATTCACGAGTAAATTTGGGAATCTTGCTGGAAGGACGGTTGGTTCTTCGGTTGTATCATCAAAATTTAAAGCAAAGGGCACGGTATCTTTTTCAATATCCCGGAGCAATTCCGAACTAATGGAAGAAAGTCTTGCTTCGGTGTATCGCATTGCAGCAGCAGGATCATCATCCAAAGATCCATTGTTTCCGTGCATATCAATCAACGGAACATTTTGTTTCCACCATTGGGACATTCTAACCATGGCATCATAGACACTTGTGTCCCCGTGAGGATGATAATTAGCGATAACATATCCCACGGTTTTTGCGGATTTGCGAAAAGCCTTATTGGCAGTGTTTCCATCGACATGCATAGCAAATAGGATGCGCCTTTGAACTGGTTTTAATCCATCGCGAACATCGGGGAGAGCTCGATCTTGAATGATATATTTCGAATAACGTCCAAAGCGCTCTCCCATCACATATTCTAGGGAGTAGTTATACAATGACTGGCTCATTATAAATCTTCTCCTTTCATAAATGGATCTTCTAAGGTGAATTTAACATTTTCTTCTATCCATTGACGACGAATCTGAGAATCGGAGCCCATTAATACACTGACTCTTCGCTCCGCTAAAACCTGGTCTTCGATTGAGACTTGTACCAAGGCTCGTGTTGTAGGATTCATTGTTGTATCCCACAATTGTGAAGCATTCATTTCTCCTAGCCCTTTATAACGTTGTATAACATAACCATTACCGATTGTAGCTTTAGCTTCTTCCAATCCTAAATCATCCCATGCATATAGGAATTTTTCACCTTTGGAAGTGCTTTTTGAGACTTTATACAACGGAGGTAGTGCTAAAAACACACGTCCAGCTTCAATCAATGGACGCATGAAGCGGAAGAAGAAGGTTAGTAGGAGGACTTGAATATGTGCTCCATCGGTATCCGCATCGGTCATGATGATTACCTTTCCATAATTACAATCTTTAAGGTTAAAATCTTTTCCTACGCCTGCACCTATTGTATAGACTAAAGTAGATATTTCTTCGTTTTTAAGTAATTCATCAAGTCCAATCTTTTCAGAATTAATTACTTTTCCTCGTAGAGGTAAAATTGCTTGAAAAACTCGGTCACGCCCTTGTTTGGCAGATCCTCCTGCTGAATCACCTTCCACTAAGAAAAGTTCGCAATCGATACTTCTCTTGGATTGGGCAGGCGTTAACTTTTTGCTGATGAGTTTTTCAGTTTTAATTTTTTTGGAAGAACGAGCTTCTTCTCTTGCTTTTCGCGCAGCCTCCCGTGCTTGTGAAGCGCGTTGAGCTTTGGAGAGTATAATGTTGGCAAAATCCTTGTTCTCCTCTAAATAGTAACTAAATTTTTCACTAAGTAATGTTTCCACAGCTGCTCGGGCTTCGGGTGTTCCTAGTTTATTTTTGGTTTGTCCTTCAAATTGGAGCATTTTTTCGGGAATTCGAACGGACACTATAGCGGTTAAACCTTCACGATAATCAGTTCCGTCTAGTTTATCCTTTTCCTTAATCACATTATATTTGCGGCCAAAATCATTCAAACAACGAGTAAAAGCGGTACGAAGTCCAGTTTCGTGCGTACCACCATCCATCGTTTTGATGTTGTTAACAAATGATATAATTTTTTCATCATAGTAATCTTCCAAATATTGGAAAACGACTTCCACTTCAATGGTATTGACTGTAGTAGAAAAGAAAGCGGGATTATGTAATGGCTTATTACCTTCATTTAAGAAGTTTATAAAAGAGATTAGTCCATTATCGTAGCAGAAATTATCGATTTTTCCACTGCGTTCGTCAATTAAAATCATCTCAACTCCACGCAAAAGAAATGCATTTTCTTGTAGGCGCTCTGCAATTACCGAACGGTTAAATTCTGCTTTCCCAAACACGTTTTTGGCGGGCATAAAATGAACTTTGGTTCCAGTTTGTACACAAGTTCCAAGCAACTCCATTTTAGATATCTTTTTGCCCCCATCTTGATACGTTTGTCGATAGGTTTTCCCATCAAAATTAATGGTTACTTCAAGAAAATCCGATAGTGCAGTTACAACACTAGCTCCAACACCATGAAGACCTACACTTGCAGAATAAGTTCGATCATTAAATTTTCCACCAGCATGCAAAACTGTATATACGACCTGTGGGGTTGGAATACCACTTTTGTGTTTTCCGGTAGGAATGCCTCTTCCAAAATCTTCAATGGAAACGGATTGGTCTTGATGCAAAGTTACAATAATTTTCGAGCCAAAACCTGCCATTGCTTCGTCAATGGCGTTATCAACGATCTCCCAAACGAGATGGTGCAATCCTCGTGAATCCGTGGAACCGATATACATCCCCGGACGTTTGCGGACGGCTTCCAAACCTTCAAGTATTTCAATGCTTTCTTCTGAGTATTTATTAATTTTTTTATCTTGTGACATCAACAACACTCCTCATCTTTTTTATTATACAAGAAAACGCTGGGCTTTTCATCAGAATAATGTATAATAAAACGGTAGAAAGAAGGTGTTCCATGGAAATTGTTGCATTAGTGGTTTGCTTAACATTAGCATACTTGATTGGCTCCATACCAACTTCGTTACTGATTGGGAAAATCTTTTTTCAAAAGGACATTCGTCAATATGGTTCTGGTAATCTTGGTGGAACGAATGCTGGTCGAGTACTTGGGAAAAAAGCAGGGGTTGTAGTTATTACAATCGATGTTCTAAAAAGTGTCTTGGTCATAGTGGTAAGCCGCATGCTGCTTATATTATTTGGAATTACAGAATCTTCCATTTGGTTCACTATTTCATTAATGGCTGCATCAATTGGATCAGTCTTTGGCCATTGCTACCCCCTATTCGCTGGTTTTCGTGGAGGAAAAGCAGTGGCGTCATTTGCGGGATTTGTCTTATCGACCAACTGGATTCTTAGCCTCGCCTTTCTCGTGGTGTTTTTCGGGATGTTAAAATGGAAAAAAATGGTTTCATTGGCTTCAATAACGATGTCCCTATCTCTTGCCGTTTTTAGTTTGATTCCATGGGTTGCTGTTGGCATGCTCTTTGAGATTCATCATGGTTGGTATTATTCATTGACTTTATTCTTGCTCTCCTTGTTCTTAATCTATCGACATCGTGAGAATATTGAGCGTATTCGACAAAAAACCGAACGGAAAATTACATGGCTGAAATGAAAAAAAGAGTTCAAATGAACTCTTTTTTACAACAATTATTTGTACTGATTCATCGAATTCATGATTTGCTTAATTTGTGCTTCAGAAGGTTTACGCCCCATTTG
>CAZVZF010000091.1:0-3941 GCA_964631095.1 uncultured Eubacteriales bacterium | reverse complement strand
TGCTGGAGCAAATCCTGACGTGGGGCGTCAAGCAGCAGAAGCCAGTGAAACCACCATTCGAGATGCTTTACGCGGTGCTGATATGGTATTCATCGCCGCGGGAATGGGTGGAGGGACCGGAACAGGCGCAGCGCCTGTCATTGCTCGAATTGCCAAAGAGTTGGGGGCCCTAACCATCGGAATTGTGACGCGCCCTTTTACATTTGAAGGTAAAGTGAGAAATGCTCATGCGGTCGAAGGATTACAAGCTTTGCGGCCTAATGTTGATACCCTTATTGTTGTATCAAACGACCAATTATTGCAAATGAATGGTACCATCCCTCTTCGCGATTCATTCCGTGAAGCCGATAATATCTTGTGTCATAGTGTTAAAACCATTACCGATCTAATTATCCGACCGGCTTTGATTAATCTTGATTTTGCAGATATTCGCAACATTATGGCTGATCGGGGCACCGCACTTATTGGAATGGGAATTGGTGAAGGAGAGAATCGCGCTCGACAAGCCGCTTCTCAAGCAGTTACTTCGCCATTATTGGAAGCATCCATTGCTGGTGCGCGTAATGCCATCGTAAATGTTACAGGTGGGGTTGGCATGCGTTTAATTGATGCCAATGAAGCGGTCGAAATTATCCGTGAAGCCGCTGGAGATAGTGATATTAACATCATCTTTGGGGTCGCTATTGATGAAAACTTAGAGGATAAAATGTCCGTCACTGTAATTGCAACGGATTTCATTGGCGCCGATTATCATCGTATTGATCGATCACCCACTGGTTTAAATAACCGCCCCAACAGTGAAGTGATACGGGATGCTTTACCCAAAATAGATCCACTTTCACTTAAACCCATTCAAAAGGAGCAAGAAAAGCCGAAAGTAAAGGTTGAAGCAGCTCCAAATGTCGAACCACAAGTTGAAGATGATTCCTTGCTTCCCTCCTTTCTTCGCAGAAAGAAAAAGGGATAGTATTATTGCTGAAAGGAGGCTAGTTGATGGCAAATGAACGAATTCGGAAATTCTTTTTCCCCATGGAGGAAGAAGATCCTATCACTCCTGTCGAAAACAAAGCTCAACCAGAGGTTTCTTTACGAATGCCTTTAGATGATTCTGTGCGGACCACTCGAGTCGCATCTCCTTATCTAAATGAATCAAGTTTGACCTCAACAAATGCAACTTCCTACAAGCAAACACAAACATCGGGTGCACTACTCAACACCATCGTATACAATCCTTCGTCTTTTGCCGATGCTGAACGTATTTCAAAAGATATCATTGCGAAGCATTCGGTCATTGTAAATTTAGAGTCAATGCTTGGGAATGAGGAGAAACGTGCAGAATCGCAACGATTAATTGATTTTTTATGTGGCGCTGCTTTTGCCTTAAAAATTGAAATCAAACGAATCAATCAAACAACTTTCTTGTTTGCCCCAGGAAATTCTGTCTATTTCGAACAACAATAAGGTGCATTGACAAAAGCCTTATTTTATGCGAAAATTCTACTATTCCACAAATGATTGAAATCCATGAAGAAGACACGAAAAGTAACACGAATAGCGAGCCATGTCGCTGGTGCAAGATGGCAAGTTCCTTTTTATCCCTTCGGAGTGCAAATGCGAACCATTCAATAAAGTAGCATTTGTCGTGCGCAGCGTTAATGCAAATCGAGTGCATGGCTTTGGTCATGAATGAGGATGGTACCACGGTTAATCATCGTTCCTTGTCAATCTTGGAACGATTTTTTCTTTGGAAAGGATGTATGAAAATGGAAGTTAAAAGAACATTGACTATGCCGAAAACGCCTTTTGAAATGAGAGGGAATTTATCTTCAAAAGAACCAGCTTTTCAAAAGAGATGGTTGAATTATGATTTGTATCACAAGCGGTTGCAACGAAATCAATATGGACGCTCCTTTTTATTGCATGATGGTCCCCCCTATGCCAACGGAGATATCCATGTTGGACATGCACTCAACAAAATTTTGAAAGATTTTGTTGTCCGCTATCACAACATGCTGGGGGATTATAGCCCTTATATTCCAGGATGGGATACGCATGGGCTTCCCATTGAATCGGTCCTCCAGAAAAAGGGTATTGATCGTAAAACAATGGCACTGGATCAATATCGTTCGTTGTGTGCAGAATATGCCCAAAGTCAAGTGGAACGTCAAAAAGTCCAATTCCAACGTCTTGGAAGTATGGGAGATTATGACCAATCTTATGTTACCCTAACCAAAGACTATGAAGCGATGCAAATTCATGTTTTTGCAACGATGGCCTTGAAAGGGCTTATCTATAAAGGTGCAAAGCCTGTCTATTGGAGCCCATCAAGCGAATCAGCTTTGGCAGAAGCAGAAATCGAGTATCATGATGTTACTTCTCCTTCCATCTATGTAAAATTTGATGTTTCAAAACCTCAGCAAGGTTTGAAGGGAAATGAGGCCTTTGTCATTTGGACAACAACGCCATGGACCCTTCCTGCAAACTTGGCAATTTCGGTGCATCCTGACTATGACTATGGCATTTATGATAGTGATGAAGGCTCCTTTATTTTTCTTGCTAATCGCTCGGAAATGCTGATTGAAACGCTTCAACTTCATCACGTTGTTTTACGAAAGGTTGTAAAAGGGAAAGATTTGGAAGGCATCCAAGCCAGGCATCCCTTCTATCAACGAGATTCCCTTGTTCTTGTTGGGGAGCATGTGACAGCGGATACTGGGACTGGTTGTGTACATACTGCACCTGGTCATGGGGAAGACGATTTTCTTGTGGGAACACGCTATGGATTAGAACCCTTTTGTCCCGTCGATCATCGTGGCTGCATGACTGAAGAAGCGGGCAGCGATTTGGCCGGTCTCTTTTACGAAAAGGCTAATCAAGTAATTTTATCAAAACTTGAGACAACAGGTCATTTACTGTCATCTTCAACAATTACGCATGCGTATCCTCACGATTGGCGCACAAAAAAACCAGTTATTTATCGCGCGACTGCTCAATGGTTTGCTTCAATTGATGGCATCCGTGAACAACTACTACAAGCCATTCATGAAGTCAAATGGTATCCTGAATGGGGCGAACTACGTCTTCATAACATGATTGCAGAACGAGGCGATTGGTGCATCTCTCGTCAACGTGCTTGGGGAGTACCAATTCCAATTCTCTATGCTGAAGACGATACGCCAATTATGGATTCTGAAGTCTTCGAACATATCGAAACACTCTTTCGAACACATGGATCGAATATTTGGTTTACGAGTAGGGAAAAAGATTTATTGCCACCCAACTATGCGAATTCTCATTCCCCCAACGGAATCTTTCGTAAAGAAACGGATATTATGGATGTATGGTTTGATTCAGGATCTTCTCATACTGCGGTATTAATTCAACGAGGTTTACCATATCCTGCTGATTTATATTTAGAGGGCAGCGATCAATATCGTGGATGGTTTAATTCATCACTCATTATTGGACAGGCTGTCAACAATCAAAGTCCTTATCGGGCAGTTGTTTCCCATGGCTTTGTTCTTGATGGAAACGGTAATAAAATGTCGAAATCTTTAGGAAATACTGTCGATCCTAATAAAGTTATGGATACTTCCGGCGCTGATATCTTACGACTTTGGGTTGCTAGCGTTGACTACCAATCTGATGTTCGCATTTCTGATGCTATTTTGAAACAAATGGCAGATGTGTATCGTAAAATTCGAAATACTTTTCGTTTTCTGCTTGGCAATTTAAGTGATGGTGATTTTGGAAAGTTTGACCCTTCAAAAAACTACCCCATGGAATCAACCCCACTGGAAAACATGATTCTCAATCGTTTGGTCCAAGTTTATGAGCAAGCGATTCAAGGCTATGAGTGTTACGATTTCTCATTGGTTTTGCAATCCATCACTTCATTTTTAACAATTGATATGAGCTCTTTCTACTTAGACATTACAAAA
>CAZVZF010000090.1:0-4059 GCA_964631095.1 uncultured Eubacteriales bacterium | reverse complement strand
AGCGTTTGAGAAAGCCAGGTTCGGTCCGAGAGACGACTACTTGAGCTCCTTGAGAGCTTTTATCGACTTCAAGGACATATACTTTCAATGGTTGTCCTTCATAATACGTCTCATTGGGAATTTGATTGGAGGAAGGCAATAACGCATTGGTTTTCCCAATATTTATTAACGTATAACGATCTTCGACGCGATCGACAGTCCCTACAATGATTTCATCTTTTTTATTGATGTATTCATCATAAATCACTTGTTTTTCAGCTTCCCGTATCTTTTGGCGCAAAATCTGTTTCACATGTAAAACAGCCATCCGTTCAAATCCTTCAGTGGAAACAGGGATTTCATACATATCACCGACGGTTGCCTGAGGCATGGTTTGTTTGGCATCTTCCAGCGAAATCTCCAAAAAGTCATCTTGCACCTCGGCAACAATGGTTTTTTGGTTGTAGACTTGAACAATTCCTTTGGCAGGGTCAATGTCGACCCGCACCAAGGCATCTTTCCCATTTTCCTTTTGATAGGCATTAATTAGCGCTTGCTTCAGCGCTTCAATGGCAATGTCTTGGGGAATGTTCTTGTCTGCTTCCAGCGCTTGAAGCGCCTTCACAAAATCTTTGGCATTAATCATGGGTGCGAAATCCTCCTAAATGTGAACCGTAGTCATCGCTTCAGCAATGTTATCGTAACGGATCTCTACGGTAAAAACCCGTGTTTTAATCTTGTATTGTAAGACAATGTGCTCATCTTCTACTGCCAGCAAGAGACCGACAAGTTCGTTGTACCCTGCCACCGGCTCATGAACAATCACTAGTACATCACGACCAATGGCTTTTCGATACTGCTCTTCCGTTTGAAGGGGGCGTTCGGCTCCTGGGGATGCCACTTCCAAGACATATTCTCCTGGCAAGGGATCATTGAGATCAAGTTCCTTACTTACATCTTCCGATACGGACACACACAAGTCGAGGTCAACGGTTTGACCATCGAGCCGATCAATTAAGACTCGTAAAAACCATTCACCACTTTCTTGTTCATAGCGCAAATCAAAAAGTTCCACTTGGTGTTTCGACAAAATGGGTTGGAGTCTGGTTTTGATGGTTTCGAGCATACTTTCGCTCATACAATCCCCTCTTTCAAAACGAAGAGTGGGAACTCTCCCACTCGTGCGTGCTATCTATGCGAATACAATAGCATAATTCGGAATGGTTTTCAAGTGGTTTGTCTTCCGGGTTAAACCTTAATAAAACCTCTCTCATTCCTTAGGGATTTCTCTATTTTGTCTATCTTTCAAAAGGGAATATGTTATAATAATTCAATGAAAGAGGGGATGACCATGAATCAAGAACGCATTCAAAAGATTAGTGCCACGCTGAACCTACCACTAAAGGGGGTCCAAGCAGCGCTCGGTTTGCTCGATGAAGGAGCGACCATACCTTTTATTGCACGGTACCGCAAGGAAGTCACCCTAAATCTCGATGAAGAACAACTACGTGCGGTGCAAACCATGTATGATTATGAAACCAATCTATTCAACCGCAAAGAAGAAGTTCTTCGTCTCATTGAAGAAAAAGGAAAATTAACTCCCGAACTAGCCCAAGCCATTCAAAACGCAACCCAACTCAAAGAAGTGGACGACCTTTATTTACCCTATCGCGAGAAGAAAAAAACGCGGGCGACTATCGCTCAAGCGAAGGGATTAGAGCCCTTGGCTGACTGGATCATGGAAGGTCATGAAGAACCCATCGAACCAGTGGCTAGCCGTTTCATCAACGATCAAGTCACCTCCAGCGAAGAAGCCCTTGCCGGAGCTCAAGATATTCTTGCGGAACGTATCGCTGAAACCATCGACTATCGACGCTTTTGTCACGACTTCTATTGGCGCAATGGACTTCTTCAAACGGAACTTAAAAAAGATGCGGTAGATGAACGACGAGTCTATGAAAACTATTATCAATATAGTGAACCCATTCGCACGCTCGCCAATCATCGAATTCTCGCCATTGATCGTGGCGAAAAAGCGGATATTTTGCGAGTTAATTTGGTGGCTAAAGACGAGGAAGTCATCTTCTATATTCGCCGAAAAGTTATTCGTAAAAATGGCATTCCCGCCAACACAGTTCTTATCGCTGCCATTGAAGATGGCTACAAACGTTTGTTGGCTCCCGCCATTATTCGCGAACTGCGGAACGAACTCAAGGAGCGAGCAGAAACCCAAGCGATTGATGTCTTTACCCGCAATCTCGAGCAACTTCTTTATACTCCACCGTTAAAGAATCGGACTTTACTAGGAGTCGATCCTGCTTTCCGTACCGGATGCAAACTAGCGGTGCTCTCCCCGAGTGGTGATTTGGTCGACCATGATGTGATGTATCCTCACGAAAAATACAAAGGCGAACAAATTCCTGCTTGGCGCCGTGAAGAAGCGAAGAAAACACTGTTCCGCCTTCTCGATATGTATCAAGTAGAACTAATTGCCATTGGCAATGGCACAGCAAGCCGTGAAACCGAAGAATTTATCGCCTCTTCCTTAAAGGAAATGGGGCGCTCCCTTAGTTATGTGATTACCAGTGAGGCGGGCGCTTCCGTGTATTCGGCTAGCGAGCTCGCCAAAAAAGAATATCCCCAACTTCAAGTGGAAGAACGTAGTGCCATCTCGATTGCCCGGCGTGTGCTTGATCCCCTGGCTGAACTCATCAAAATTGATCCCAAATCCATCGGTGTCGGTCAGTACCAACATGATGTGAACCAAAAACAGTTGAATGAAGCTCTTGATTTTACCATTTCCAAAGTCGTTAATCATGTTGGTGTTAACCTCAACACGGCGACAGTCCCCTTATTAAGCTATGTTTCGGGTCTTACTAAAAAAAGTGCTGAAAACATCGTAGACTATCGCGTAGCCAATGGCCTTATTCAAAATCGGACCGAACTAAAAAAGATCAAGGGAATTGGCCCAAAATCATTCGAACAAGCCATTGGTTTTCTAAAAATTCTCGACAGTGAAAATCCTCTGGATAAAACATTTATTCATCCTGATAATTATGCTCAAGTAGAAGCCTTTCTTGCTTCGTTAGGGTTTGGGCTCCAAGCCGTGGGTTCCGAGGCGTTACGGGAGGTTTTAAAACAACTCAACCCCTCCGAAGTCGCCACCCAATTTGGCTTTGGTGAATACAGTGTCCAAGATATTCTTGCGGAGCTCGCCCGTCCTTTACGGGATATTCGTGACGAATACCCCATGCCACTCTTGCGAAGTGATTTACTCCATCTTGAAGATTTAAAACCAGGAACGAAATTACAGGGAACCGTTCGTAGTATCGTTGACTTTGGTGTCTTTGTCGACATCGGTTTGAAAAATGATGGGATGATTCATAAATCCAAATTAACAACTGGACGGATTGATCACCCCTTGGATGTCGTTTCCATTGGACAAATCGTCACGGTTTATGTCCTTGAAGTATCGATTGAACGACAACGTGTTTCTCTTTCCCTCATTCCCTACCAATAGGAGGTCCCATGGAAGCTACGCCCCACTCGTATCGAACGTCGCAATTATTACGACGTTTTATCCCCTATTATCGACCTTACTGGCCGATTTTATCGTTTGATCTCTTGTGTGCATCGTTGACCACCGTCACCGAACTCACGCTCCCCTTGATTATTCGTCACCTCACAAGTCTTGCGACCAACGACCTTGCAAGTCTTACCATGGAAGTGATCCTACTTGTCGGTGCTCTTTATGTCATCTTACGGCTAGTGGATACCGCTGCCAATTATTTTATGGCCTCGGTCGGTCACATTATGGGTGCCAAAATCGAAACGGACATGCGACGCGATGTTTTTGCCAAACTGCAACGCCTCTCTCATTCCTTTTTTGATAATGCCAAAGTTGGTCAACTGATGTCCCGAATCACCAATGACTTGTTTGAAGTCACCGAGTTTGCCCATCATTGTCCGGAAGAATTTTTTATTGCCGCTTTGAAAATCTCGGTGTCCTTTGTGATTCTTGCAGATACCAATTTACTACTTACGCTAATTATTTTTGCCATCGTCCCAGTGATGCTTTTG
>CAZVZF010000089.1:0-4163 GCA_964631095.1 uncultured Eubacteriales bacterium | reverse complement strand
CATAAGCATAGTCGGCAATTTTCAAGGTTTGATAGGCGTTTTGTTCGACAATCAAAATGGTATTGCCTTCGGCTTTTAAGTCCTGAATGATTTTGAAAATATCACGTACAATTAGGGGGGCTAAACCCAAAGAAGGCTCATCGAACAAGACTACTGTGGGGCTTGCCATCAGCGCTCGTCCGATTGCTAGCATTTGTTGCTCACCTCCGCTTAGTGTGCTAGCTTGTTGCGTTCTTCTTTCCTTGAGAATGGGGAAGTGGCGATAGACAAGTTCAAAGTTGCGTTGGAGCATTTGATTTTTGCTCAGCTTCTTTGTTGTCCCATCCGCCTCAATTATTTCTCTGCCTTTCAAGGCATAGGCACCGACTTTAAGATTCTCTTCAACAGTAAGTCCATTGAGGATCATCCGGCCTTCTGGGGATTGGATGACTCCGCGATGGGCAATGCGATACACTGGTTCACGGGTAATGTTGGTGCCTTGGAGAATGATTTCGCCACTTTTGGCTTTGACAACACCCGAGATGGTGCGAAGCAAGGTGCTTTTCCCTGCTCCATTAGCACCTAGGATGGCGACAATACTATTTTCTGGAACGACGAGGTCAATCCCCTTCAGTGCCGCAATGGCCCCATAGGAAACGGTTAAGTTTTTGACTTCAAGAATGTTTCCCATCGATTATCCCTCGCTTCCTAAATAGGCTTCCTGAACAACAGAATCGGACTGAATTTCGGCGGCAGTGCCATAGGCGAGTTTCCGACCAAAGGAAATCGCGCAAATGTGATCGCAGATATCCATAACGAGTCCCATATCATGTTCGACCAAGAAAATCGTCACGTTGAATTCTTTCCGAATGGTTTGAATAATTTCCGCTAAGTCTTCTGTTTCTTTATCATTCAAGCCTGCAGCAGGTTCGTCCAGAATGATGAGTTTAGCATCGGCCATGAGTGTCCGGGCAAGTTCAATTCTCTTTAAAATCCCATAAGGTAAGCCCACGGGTGGTAAATCTTGGATGGTTTCAAGATGAAGATATTCAAGAATTTGTTGAGCCTTTTTCCGCAAGATTAACTCTTCCCTTTTCGCTTCGTTGGCATTGACCATGTGGGCGAAATAGGTGGTTTTGAATTGGGTATGGGCTGCAATCAACAAATTTTCAAGGACCGTTAATTCGGGAATTAATTCCACGTTTTGGAAGGTACGAACAATCCCTAGTTTGATGACATCATGAACAACATAATCATTGAGAGAAACGGTTCGACCAACAGGCGTGCGATAATAAATATTGCCACTCGTTGGTTTATAGAATTGGGTAATGCAATTGAAGACCGTCGTCTTGCCTGCACCATTGGGACCAATGAGCCCGAAAATTTCGCCTTGTTTGACATCAAAGGTCAGTTCATCAACCGCTTTTAACCCGCCAAAATGCATGGATAAGTTTTCGAGGCGTAAAACAACATCCTCGGGCAAGGTATAAGAGTCGCTGATTTCTTTGGCTTTTAAGATGCCATCCATTTCGGTGGTGAGAACGTCCAATTTCTTTTGGAGAATGGCAACCTTGGCATCTATCCCTTCTTGATAATCGGCTAGTTTTTGAGCATCTTCTGCTTCCAAAGCTTCCCGATCCTTGGCAAGTAACGCATCAATTTCCGCTTGACGTTTCTCAAATGCTTGCTTGGCAGTCGCCAGTTGGGCCTTGGACATTTCTGGATGGGAGGAAATAAAACTTGCTTGAAGAGTCTGACGTTTTTTAGCATAATCGCTAGCGTTCGCTGTTTGGAAAGCCGCTAATTTTGCTTGGGCTTCCTTTGATAAATCGCCAGTAGGATTATAATCCTTATCGAGCAACTTCTCTTCCCGATACAACGATTGGCGGAATGCCCGGAAAGCTAAGTGCTCTTGCCGATCCAACTTGGCCAATTCTTTGGTTTTGTCTAGCAAAAATAACTCAGTTGCTGGCACGGTTGCCCGTTCCAATTGGAGTAATTCAGGCGCATAGCGATTGGCTTTGGCCAACACTTTTTGTTCACGAATGGCTTGGAGCTTATCGGCACGTAAACTAGGTAGCTGTTTGGTGATAGAAATACGGTGACGCAAGGCTAAAATCCGATTCGCTAGTCGTTGTTCTTTGTTCAAACTAATCATTGCCATATTTTCTCACCCACAATCTACGGCGAATACTAGTAAAGAATTTTCTTATGTCGCGGAACAGTTGCATGACTCCGCCACGATAGAATAAGACGATAAGGATGAGTACCACCCCAATGATGACGTTGAATAACCAAGAGTTGTTACGTAAGAATTCAACGTTTTGTAGAAACATCGGAACAATCCCCAAAACAATAAAGGTCCCAAAGATGATGCCGAACAAGGAGCGGGTTCCCCCAAAAATACATGCGGCAAGAATCTGTAAGGAGAACATTAAGGTCCAACTATATGGGTCGGTGTAACGAGAGAAACCCATTAACAAGGCTCCTGCTAGTCCAGCATAAGCCGTCGCTAAGACGAAGGCTAACAACCGATACTTCAACAAGCTGATGCCCATGGCTTGGGCAGCAGACGTAGAGTTCTTCATCGCAAGCATTGCTCGACCCGTTTGGCTCTTACCAAGGTTATACGTCAAGATAAGAAGCAAGGTCATAAAGGCAGCCACAATGAGCATCATCGATAGTCGATCCAAGCGCAAATCACCAAGAATAATTGGAAAGCGAAGGACCGTCATTCCGTTTGGACCCCCTGTAATGGGAATCCAATTTAAGAAAAGTTGATACAAGACTTCGGAAAGGCCTAACGTGACAATGGCAAGGAAGATTCCTTCAATTCGCAACGAAATAAAGCCTACTACCACTCCGAGTCCAACGGACACGAGTAATGCAATGATTAAAATGAAAACATAAGGAATTTCAAAGGGAATAATCCCTTGTTGCACCCCTGTTTGCATCAAGAAGGATGCAATATAGGCCCCTAAACCGACAAAACCTGCCGTTCCTAAGGACGCTAGACCGGCGTATCCTAATAAATAGGAGAAGCCAATCGCAACCATGGAATAGATTAAAGTAAAGGTTAAGGAAGCGGCAAAGGAATATTGCAAGACTCCAATGCTTGATAAGAACATTAAGATCATCATCGCTGCGCCAAAGGCTAAGAAGGCAAAGTAAGGATGTTTCGTCACGGCGAGCAATCGATCGCGTTTCAGATGGGATACTTTGGTTTTGATCATAAAGCCCACCTACACTTTCTTGATGGTCTTCTTACCAAAGAGACCATTCGGGAAGGCTAAGATTAAGACCAAAACCAACAAGAAGACAATGGCGTCGGCCCAGGTTGACGAAATGATAACGGCGCTACTATTGAAAATGGGAATAATCATCGTTCCAATAATGGGGGCAAAGAAACTGGATACGCCGCCAAGCACCATCGCAAGGAAACCGTAAACTTGTACTTTCCCCATCATATTAGGGCCTAGCACAGTCCCTAGCGATGTCGCAGCTACCGTAGCGAGTGCGCCGGCAATGGCCCAACTAAAGGCTGTAATGACTTTCGTATTAATCCCCATCATTTGACTGACCACTTCATTGCTGGCAGTTGCCCGAACCCCTAATCCCCATTTGGTATACTTAAGGGCCGCAAAGACAATCCCTAATAACACGACGGCAATGGATAGAGCAGCTAACCCTTGATTAGTCACTTGGAAGTCAGAGCCAAAGAGTTGAAACTGAATAATCCCGTCGGCCAAATTGGGTGTTTGTGGGGTCATGGCAGTGATGAAACTAAACATTACCGGAATAAGGTTGGTCATAATAAGCAACAACCCCATGGTAATAATCTGTTTTTGCGAAGGTGATAAATTATGGCCACGACGGATGATGAACACATCAATGCATAAGCCAATAACGAAGGCCACCGCAGCACCGGTCAAGATGGCTAGTGGTAAGGGAAAACCGTAATAGCGAGCAAAGTTAGTGGAAACATAACAGCCAAAGACCGCAATGATTCCTTGAGCAAAGTTGGTGGTAAAGGATGTGCGGAAAATGAGCACAATGCCAATGGTTGCCAAGGAATAAATGGCAAAGGACTGAAAACTATTAAGTATAATTTGTAATACAACATCCATAAATTAATTCCCCCAGCGAATCACGTTGGCGGACCACACATACCCGATGCCGGCAGC
>CAZVZF010000088.1:0-4278 GCA_964631095.1 uncultured Eubacteriales bacterium | reverse complement strand
TCACATTGATCAACATCTTGTCGATCCTCGACAGCACTCATAGACAATCAAAATTATTTTTGATATGATAATGATAACAATTTGCAATATTATGAGATGGAGGCTAGCTCATGAGTTCTTTGCCTTCGACCAGTTGGGTGACTGCCGAAGTCATCATTCAATCAACAAATGCGGCCACATGGGAATGGAATATCCAAACCGGTGCGGTTGTTTTTAATGAGCGCTGGGCAGAAATCATTGGATATTCCCTAGCCGAACTAGCACCCATTAGCATTGAAACTTGGAAACGCTTGGTCCACCCCAAGGATTATCAGCGCTCCAATAAAGAATTTGAAAAAGTCTTTCAGCACAAAAAGAAATTCTATTCGGTTGAAGTACGAATGAAACATCGAAATGGACGCTGGGTTTGGGTGTTAGACAGTGGCACGGTCACCCAATGGGATGCCAATGGAAAACCTTTAATTGCTGTAGGAACTCATGTGGACATCACCGCTACCAAACGATTGCAAATGCGCACCGAAAAAAATGAATTGAAACTTCGAACAATTATTGAAAATACCAAGGACATCATTTATCGTATCTCTCCGAATGGTCTTATTACTTATCTATCTCAAGCTTGGACCAAGCAACTAGGATGGTCCATACAAGAAGCCACTGGAAAGTCCTTTCGCCCCTACGTTCATCCTGATGATATAGAAAAAATTGATGCTTTTTTTGAAAGAGTTTCATCATCCAAATCCCACCAAGAAATCCAAGGATATCGTTTGCGAACAAAAGCTGGACAATGGCAATATTATGAAACAAGTGCTTCTCCCATTGTCACTCAAGGAAAAGTAGTTGGCTATGCGGGAATTGCACATGATATTAGCCAGTCGATGCAAATCCAAGAAGCCTTGTCTCGTGAGAAAGAACATTTTCGCACCACCTTACTTTCTGTAGGAGATGGTGTCATTGTCACCGATACTCAAGGATTGATTACGGAAATTAATCCCGTTGCCTGCAAACTTTTACAACTACAACTCGAGAGCGCCCTAGGAAAGAAGCTTGACGATGTCTTTCGTGTCGTCCATCGCGAGACGCATCTCCCTTATGAAAACATCGTCAATGCAGTCATCCGTAAAGGAGGTCGCCTCGAAGTCCGTAATATCGCGATTCGCGGGTCAAATAATCAGTGGATTCCCATTGATGATTCAGCCGCTCCAATTTACGATTACCAAGGAGAGATTCAAGGGATCGTCATTGTCTTCCGTGACATTAGCGAAGATCTTGAGATGCAGAAGAAAATTGAATATCTAAGCTATCATGATCAGCAAACCGATTTCTATAATCGTCATTATTTAAAAGTATGTGAACCGTCTCTCAAAATCCCTGCGCACCTTCCGCTTTGCACCATGGCAATTGATGTCAATGATCTCAAACTCATCAACGATACCTACGGTCACCCTAAGGGGGA
Organism: uncultured Eubacteriales bacterium; assembly: GCA_964631095.1. GTDB lineage: Bacteria > Bacillota_I > Bacilli_A > RFN20 > UBA1709 > JBAYCP01. Next base: position 2,825 of record CAZVZF010000088.1, on the reverse strand, counting down.
TTACATTCTTGCTAAAGCTGCTGCCATTATTCGCCGCAACATTCCAAACACTGATTACATCTTTCGCATGGGCGGCGATGAATTCCTCGTTTTTCTGCCACAAACGACCATGGTCCAGGCAAAGAGCCTCCATCAAGCCATTCTTGATGATATTCAGCAATCCTGTGATGTCGACTGCCCGCTCGGACTTGCCATTGGTTATTCCGTCTTAACCGAGATGGAAGATGATCTCTATGAAGGTATTCGTGTCGCCGACTTTCGGATGTATGAGGATAAGCGCAGACAAAAATAAGCACTCTTTTCGGTTGGAGCAAGCATCATAAGGTGTTTGCTTTTTTCTACTTGCGAATTAGTTGCAAAAACCATCTTGTTTCATTACAATAAGACCATGAGATGAGGAGGAGTTTTTGATGAAGATTCTACGAACCCTTGGGGTGCTATTTCTTACCCTATTAATGGTCCCACTTGCAGGGTGTCAATCGACTTCCAAACAAGCAGACATTGTCACGACTTTATTTGCCCATTATGATTTTGCGAAGCAGATTGTGGGCGATTCAATGACTGTCAGTTTGCTCATCCCCCCAGGCTCAGAAGCTCATGATTATGAACCAAGTAGCCAAGATTTAGAAGCCATTCGCAACGCCAAACTTTTTGTATTTACCAGCCTCGAAATGGATCCATGGTTGGGAGAAAATCCCGCTCAATTTCTCGGAGAAGATACTGTAATGTTGAATATGCATGATGCCTTGGAGATGGATGAAATCGCTCTTCTTTCGGAGCATGATCACAATCATGCCGATGAGTTGCATTATTGGACAGATCCTGTAACGGCCCGTACTATGATTGACATCCTCTTAGCACAAATTCTTCTCTTGGATCCCGATCATGCCTCGACATATCAAGCAAATGCAAGCGCCTATCAACAAACCTTATTGGGCATTGAAAGTGGCTTCACAACCTTTTTAGCAACACTTCCCAATGTTCCAGTCATATACTTTGCAGGTCATAATGCCCTAGGAGCTTTTGGCTCGCACTTTGGAATTGAGATTGTAACTTTATCCGACACCAATCAACCAGATGCTGACTTGACCAGTGCTCAAATCGAGCAACTCATCGAAGCCATTCAGACCGCTGATGCACATACTCTTTTTACCGAAGAATTAAAGGAACCGCGCATTGCAGAAACAATTCAACGAGAATTGCTGCGCGAACAATATCCCTTGACTCTTCGTGAACTCCATGCCTATCACAATGTGACCAAAGTTCAACTCGAGAGTGGTCTTTCCTACGCAGAAATCTTTGAACAAAACGTGAATCAGCTCATGGCTGCCTTAGGAGGTGAGGATGCATGATTCGAGCAGAGAATTTATCCAAGTATTATGGTGAAAACAGTGTCCTACATGATGTTTCCTTTGTCTTGCCTTCTGGAGAATTTCTTTACATTGTCGGCCCCAATGGCTCTGGAAAAACAACGCTGGTTCGCATGCTTGTTGGATTGGTCAAACCAACCGAAGGAACCATCGAAATTAACACTGAGAAGATTGGTTATCTTCCCCAACGAATGGTCTACAAAACCGATTTCCCTATTACTGTCCAAGAGGTTATTGAAGGTGGTTTCGCTTGCACTCCTCACCTGAGCAAGCAAGACAAACGAGCCATCATTCTTGACTGGGCGAAACGGATGGAAATTGAAGACTTGGTCGACCGTCCCATGGGCACTCTCTCGGGAGGGCAACAGCAACGTGTCTATTTAATTCGCGCGTTAGTCTCTCAGCCCGATTTATTGGTGCTCGATGAACCCACGAGTGCGCTTGATCCTGAGTTTCGTCGAAAATTCAATGATCTCATCATCGACATGCAACAAAAACAAGGGTTAACCGTGGTCTATATTACTCACGACCTCGATGAGGCCGTGGATCCGGAAAGCTTGGTTCTATTTATTGATAAAACTGTTGGTTTCTTTGGAACACAACATCAATATCGGGAGGGACATCCTCATGCTCATGCTTAGCTTTCTCATGCGTCAATACGTTCAATATGCATTTCTAATTGGAATTGCTCTAAGTGTATCTGCCGCCCTATTAAGTCCTTACTTGGTTCTGAATCAACAATCGCTCATCACCGATGGTTTGGCTCATGTGAGCTTTACAGGGCTTATCTTGGGCATCTTATTGGTCGATCAACCCTTTTATGTGGCCGTTCCTTTCGTAGTCTTGGCGGCGTTGCTCATCAAATACCTTTCCACGAAAAAGACGATGAATACCGATGCTGTCATTGGCGTCGTGTCTGCGGTTGCATTTGCGATTGGGCTTATCATTATTAGTCAAAGTTCGGGCTTTAATCGGGTGATTGAAGGAATGCTGGTTGGAAATATTTTTACGGTGACCGATACCGAACTCCTCTTTTCTCTGCTTGTATTAGTGGCGATTGTGGGATTTGTCATTCGCTATTACAAACCGCTGCTGTTGGTGACTTACGACTTAGAATATGCAAAGTTTGCTAAGATTCGCTATCAATTTCTTAGCTATGGGCTTGCCGTATTGGCCGCATTGCTTGTCGTGATTGGTGTTCGCACGATTGGCACTTTATTAATCTCTTCGTTGGTGATTTTTCCAACATTGGTCGCCAGTCAATTTTGCCGAAGCTTCCAATCAGTGCTCCTTTGCGGCATTGGACTCTCTATCATTATTACGATTACAGGAATTTTTAGTGCCCACTACTTACAAACACCGGCAGGATCCACCATTGTGGTTCTCTATGCCATCGTCCTACTCATTTCCTTCTTGCTTCGTCCCTTGTTAAGAAAGGGGGATGCTTAATGCGCA
>CAZVZF010000087.1:0-4279 GCA_964631095.1 uncultured Eubacteriales bacterium | reverse complement strand
CGCGGGGATCAAGGTCTTTCCATCCTCTTGCTGGAAGCGCTGCTTCGAATCGAACCCCATCTCCAAGACTATATTTATGTCTTTGATGTTCCTTCCACCGAACTCAAGAGTTTACAGCAGCTCGCCGAACTTGCCGATGGCATTATCGTCTGGGGGAGTGATGAAGCGGTCCAAGCGGTCCGAGCCATGGCCCCCATTAATAGCAAGCTCATTGAATGGGGTCATAAACTATCCTTTGCCTATGCCTCCCTCGACGCAGATGAGGACATGCTTCGTTCATTCGCTCATCATGTGGCATCCACCAATCAATTGTTATGTTCCTCAGCGCAAGGCATCTATGTGGATACTGCTTCTCGCGAGGACTTGGATGCCTTTGCGGCACGTTTCTTTCCGATCTTTCAAGCCGTCGCTGCCGCTTATCCCCCTATCCCCCTTGGCATTCGTGGTCAACATACCATTCAGCGCCGTTACGAAGAATTGGAAGCCCATCAAAGTGGCAAGAAACTATGGCATGCGCCAGGAGTGAGTGTCATGACGAGTGATGATTCGAATTTAGAACTGTCGTGGCTCTACCGCCATGTTTGGATCAAACGACTCCCTTATGAACAAATCCTTTCGGTCTTAAAGCCTCATAAGAATCATCTGCAAACAGCGGGTCTCATGGTCACTTCGAACGAAGAAACCATTCGAACTTTGTTGTTTCGTGCCGGTGTCGTCCGAGTTATCCCTCCTCAAGCCATGAGCGAGGTGGAAATAGGAATGAGTCATGATGGGATGTATCCCTTGCGACAATATGTGCGAATCATCGAATGGCGATAGCACGTGATAATCCTCTCTCGTTTAAGGCATCTCCCCATCGATGGATGGGGAGATTTGTTGTATAATAAGAACAAACCACGAAGGAGGATCTCCATGAATCAAGTTCAGACGCGATTAACCTATGATGATTTTGAAAACTGGATCCGTGCCCTCCGCTATGCCACCAAGAAATATACGCTGTTGCATGAACGTCTCACCTACTGCAACATGAAGCTCACCTGTGGTCATGGCTCTTCCTTGGATCGCCCCTTACAAAAAGTACACCCCACCTACAATCCTTTTCTCCATTGGATTGAATCGAAAGATAAAGCCGCTGAGGATCTTGAAGAAATTGAAGCGGTCGTCAAGGGCTATGAAGCCTTCTCCTCTACCCTCTCCGATGTCGAGAATGTTTTGCTCTCTCATCTCATTTTAAAGAAAACCACCATGAGTGAACTTGCCATGCGCCTCGAACTCTCACGCACCACCATGTATACCTATAAGAATGGACTCTTACAAAAATGGATCACTTACTTTAGTCCCTCTAAGTAATCACCACACGATGCCCAGCCATCGTGTTTTCTTTTCGCATCCTCCTTCCAAAACGATTAGAATAGAAGTATCCACGAAGAAAGGGGGCACCCCAATGAACTATCCTATTGATCCTAGCCTTCGTCGCTTCGCACATTTGCCCCTTCCCTTGTGGTCAGGCTTGTTGCCTATCGCCAATCTCGTCTTGCAACGACTCCCCAAGGGGGTAAGCGATCAACGAATCGTGTATCGCCGTATCGTGAAGCCTCATTGGACCTTGCACATGATGACCCCTAAAGCCCTAGTAGGACAGTCACTTCCTTGTCTTTATTACATCCATGGGGGTGGTTTTGTGTATCGTGCCGCTCCCCATCATTATCGGATGATGAAAGAATATGCACTTCGTTCCTCTTGTACCGTCGTCCTTATGGAGTATCGTTTGGCGCCCCATTATGCTCACCCACTCCCCATCCATGATTGTGTGGATGGCTATCACTACTTGCTCGATCATGCAGCAACACTGTTCATTGATCTTGCTCGTATCGTCCTCGGTGGTGATAGTGCGGGAGGCTTCCTTGCTCTTGAACTCACTAATCATATTCAAACGCAGAATCTGCCACGTCCTCGTGGATTAATGCTCCTCTATCCGGTGGTGGATCCCAGTATGTCTACTCTTTCTATGAAGCGCTATGTCGATACCCCTTTGTGGAATGCCCGTCATAACCAAAAAATGTGGAACTGGTATTTACAAGGAACTTCTCTTACGTCTCCTCTCTCTTATGCATCCCTATTCTCCGTTCCCTCCGTTTATCTCGAAGTCACTGAATTCGATTGCTTAAGGGATGAGGGAATCGCGCTCCATCAGGCTTTGCCAGATTCTTGCCATGTTCAGTTTCATGAAGTGTTAAGGGCATATCACGGCTATGATGTGGTCCGAACATCGCCCCTTACGAAAGAGGCGATAAGCCGGCGCGTTAACTTCATAAAAGATTGCATGACACTTCATTCATAGAGGCGGACCCCATTCAACAAAAACCTCCTTGTTTTGTTCAACAAAGAGGTTTTTCTTTTATTCTGCCGTATAGTTCCAAACCACGTGCTGTTTCACACAATCGAGACCACCATTGGTACAGGAGATCGAATCCCAATGTGGATCCCACCCTTCGGGAGCAACATCTATTTCGCAATAGATCGTGAAGGTCTCATGATAGTAGGAGAAGATTTGGGTTCCCATGGTGGTGACCGCCAGGGGGATAAGGGGAGCTTGTAGCCAAAAGCATTCAAGAAATGCAAAATCGCCAACGGTGTGCAAACTACTCGGTAGATCAATGTGAGCAATTTTCGTATTGGAAAAGGCCCAATCCCCAATCGATTGTAAGCCTTCAGGAAAGTTGATGACCCGCAAATCTGTTGCCGCTCTAAAGGCATAGTTCCCTATCGCTACAATGGTAGAAGGAAGGACGACTTCTTGAATCGTATAATCGTAAGCAAAGGCGTTATTCCCTATGCTCGTTACCGGTAAATCATAGATGATCTCAGGGATGGCAATCTCCTCATCGGATCCTTCATACGATACGATTGTGTATCCTCGGCGATCCGCATTTTTATGAGCCGTTAGGGTCCCAAGTGGTGTGGATATAGTCACTTCTTGGGTATTGGGAAACATTGTCGCAAAATCGATGGTTTGAATCCCAATTCCAGCCCCCACCAACACCCCCATACTTACAATCGTAAGTAGCAAGGTCGTCCGCCCTTTTTTCTTCGAAAAAGGGGATCCCTTCCATATAAGATAGAGTAAGACAGGTAAAGTAATAAAAGGAAAATCGACCATAAGCAGAATCAGTAAGAGATGCATCCAAAAATTGGCAGTAAAAGCTTTATCCGAAGGTGTACGAACATCCTCATCCAACTCATGGGTATCCAAATGATAGGTCCTAGTGATGGTGGTGGTCTTGAAATCACTCGAAGAGAAAAACGACATTCCTGTGCTCGCTAAGACGATATCCATGCCAATAGTGATGAGGATAAAAAGGATATAGGCAATCTGTAAGACAAGATCCCCATACACGAATACCAACACTGGCATTGCTAGCAACAATAAAAGAAAGGCAATTACAAAATAGAGAAAACTTCCCACCGAAGTGATGGGCATTTGAAAAAGAGCAAATAAATCAAAGGCAAGGATTTGTTGATAATTCGTTGCCCAGGCATAACTCATGAAGATGATGAATGCGCTGATGAGTAAAAGCAATACGAAAAATTTCTTCCAAGGCCGATGGTGTTTCCTGCTCATACATACTCCTTCTTGATGATATTCCATGTGGTGTCATCATTATGATTTCTACAACTCGAATTGCTTTTTATTGTAGTCACGATGAACGATGCTGTCAATGTTATTCTTGAAAGTTCCATGAAAGGAGATCCAAGATTCCTTTTTCAAAAAAGAAAAATGTGTGGAAAGATGTAAATAACGTATGAAAAACGTGAAATCTTCCATTCAACCCTTTCCATTGAAAATAAAAAGATTCAACAAACATGCTATTCTAGCAGCCTTTGAATCTTTTTTTAAGGAAAGGGATGAAGTTCAATATGGGATGATCTTAGGAACGAATGGTAATCCCGGCGATTTGAAACACAAACTGGGTCGAACGAGGCGTTGGATTAAAAGATGAAACAAAGGATCTAGCAGGTTCATCACTTCCTTGAAGCGGATAGTCTTCAAGGACTTCTTGAATGCTAGAGAGTCCATTGGCCATAGTGGTAAAACCTGAGGCTAATGCTGTCATCGCCTCTGGGAAAGCCGTCGCTCCCGTTTGTAGAGCGCTCAATCCGGTAGCAATGCCTGCCACTGCCTCATGAAGTTGATTCACGCCTGCTTCCGCTTCTGGTAAACTAGTAACCACTTGATTCAATCCGGCTTGCCAACCGACAAGACCCGTGGTGAGATCAC
>CAZVZF010000086.1:0-4287 GCA_964631095.1 uncultured Eubacteriales bacterium | reverse complement strand
TTGCGGAAATTGATACCCTCTACAATGTGGTTCGTAACCTCGCCAAACTCAATCTCTTCGGCACGATGGACGATCCCGAGAATACGGGCAACGATTATCGTCCCGCTAGTCGCTTACTGGCTAGTATGTTAGGAGCGACTCCGGCGAGCGATTATCTCGATTATGATGGCATGATTCGCTTGGGTGATAAGAATAAAGTTACGCTCGAAGGTGATCCTAGTGAAGATTTACGTCTCCACGATGCCCTCAATCAACTCATTTCGTTGCAAGACCAAATCAATCCAAGTGGTGGGTCGCTTACCAATGCTGCCCTCGTGACGGCCTTGACCAGTGTTCGCAACCTTGAGATTGAAGAAGCCTATTCGTATTATGATGCGGTGGCAGGATTCCGTTATGGCGTGTTGATGACACGTCGCGGTGGCAATGCTGGCACCCTCGAGCAAGTCTTACTCGATAAACTTGAGGCCAAATACATTGTCGGTATGGAAACCGAAAACATCTATAACAAAGAAATTATCGGTGTTCAGAAAGATGAGATTGTGGTCTTGGGCGCTGTGCTCGATCTCGTGCCAAGCGGTGGCTTAACCACCACCGATCCGACCTTCGATGATTTGATTACTGATCTCTTCGATGAGGCGGAAACCACCTACATTGCGGCGCATGTACTAGCGGTCGAACTTCAAGAATTCACCGATGCCATTGTGACCCCAACTCCTGCAGGACGTACGCCATATGCATGGGATCGTACAAAGATTGATGATGATCACGCAGCAACGATCATCAAACTTGCCCACTTCACTGACGGTTTCAATCTTGGCGGTGGCGCAGGATTTACTTCAGGTCTTGGGGTAGCCCTCACAAGCCTTGGTGATCAAGTAAGTGGCGAATACATTTATGTCCAAGCGTTGGTCAATGACTTCTTGCCTGCCTTCTTAGATAAAGCGAATGGGGCAACGACCATTGATTACACGAAGTTCAATGCAACGACGAATTATGAAACAAACGTCGGTCCACAAATTGCTAATCTTGAATCCGCAGTGGCGGCACTAGGAGTGGCGAAAGCGGGAGGCGATCCATTCGTCATAGCGGCCGCACTGGATACAACCATTGCTGCCTTGGATGCAGTTACCGATCCTGCTGCCCAAGAAATCTTACTTGCCTCGAATGTGACCATTGATGTATCAAGTGCTGAATACACTTATATTGATGGTGAACTCGATCTTGCCACGCATCCATTGGGTGCTTTGGTGAATGATACTGGAGTCTAGTATTTAATGTCAAGCAAAAGCCGGAAGACGATTTTCCGGCTTTTGTGTTTTCTTGGATGTCATGAGTTAGAGAGTGTGTTACAATAGAAATAAAGATGAATCGGGTTTCAGATAAGGAGGAAAAACTGAATGAAAATTCCGAACAAAAAAACAATCCAATTACCCCATGGAGAGACGCTTGCCTATCTTGAACAAGGGCATGGCCCCAAGACAATATTGTTGGTTCATGGGAACATGTCTTCATCCATCCATTATTTGCCATTGCTGGAACGAATCCCCCAAGAGTACCGTGTCATAGTGCCCGATATGCGCGGTTTTGGCGACAGCACCTATCATCATGAATTCAATAGTTTACAAGAACTTGCCACTGAAATGATCCACCTCATGGATGCTTTACATATCGAACAAGCGAGTGTTGCGGGATGGTCAACCGGTGGTGGAGTGGCTCTATTGATGGCCGCCCATCATCCCAAGCGAGTAGAGCGAGTGGTCTTAATTGAATCCACAGGCTACAATGGATATCCTATTTTCCAAAAGGATGAAAAAGGACAACCTAAGATGGGGGTGCCCTACCTCTCCAAACAAGACATGGCCAAGGACCCCGTTCAAGTGGTCCCTGCTCAACAAGCGATGGAAACCAAGAATGTAGCCTTTATGGATTATCTATGGAACCTTGCTATTTATACGGGAGCCCATAAACCCACTCCCGAAGCCAATCAATTGTATCTCAGCGAAACGTTAAAACAACGGTGCTTAGCCGATGTAGATTGGAGTTTAGCCGTCTTAAATATGGGACACACGCCCAATCTCTATGGTCCAGGGGATGGTTCGATTGACCAAGTGACTTGCCCAGTATTAAGTATCTGGGGCAACAAAGATATTACAGTTCCTGAATACATGGTACGCACAACGGTTGAAGCCATTGGCGAGAATGCCACACTAAAAGTCTATGAAAATTGCGGACATTCTCCACTTGTAGATGCTCCCGACCAACTAGCTAAGGATCTGCTTGCATTCATCCAATAAGCATCAATCACAAAAAAAAAGCACTCATTCATTGGATGAGTGCTTGTTGTTAAACATGCCTTGCTCGAGCACAATCATAGCGGAATCAACGGCCCGTTCAATCTCTTCTTCCGTAAATTTCTTTTTAGCGAAAACGATGATTTCTAGTCCCAAGAAGTTGGAAACTCCCATCAGGAAATACGCTAAGGTAAGGGGGTCGATGGTCGAAGGAACCTCGCCATTTTTAATGGATTGTTGCAGCTGGATGACATATTTTTCCGCAAAAGTGGAGTAGTAATAGACAAAAAGTTCGCGATCAATTAAGAGCGATTGCCAGATGATGGTGTAAGCATAAGGCTTACGAATGACATAATCCAAAAAGGTACGTAGACCAATACGTTCTTGGTCGCGACGCGTGGTTGCGTTGGCGGTACGTTCGGCAATAGTCTTACGGATATCATGATGATAGGACAGGACAAGATAGCGAAACAATTCGTGCTTGCTATTAAAATACAAATAAAAAGTGCCAATCCCAACACCGGCTTCTTTGACGATATCATTGATGGAGGCAAGATGATACGTGTGTTCGTGAAAAAGCTTTTCTCCGGCCCGAACCAATCGTGAGAAGGTTTCTTGACCGCGTCTCGTTTTAGGCTCTTTAATCATTGCAGCGGTCATTGGAACCACCTCTTTTGCTCAAATTATAACATGTTCAGTTTTTTAATCAATGAAAACTTGTCAATCGGGTCTTGACATTCCGAAACAAGCGGACCATAATGATAGGTGAAGAGTCATTCATATGTAGCACCATTCATAGTTGGACCTTGCCACACCGTGGAGGGCTCGCTCATTCTAGCGCAAATCATGTCGCGCTCGCTACGAATTTCGAGGGAATCATCATCATTTTTTTCTTCCCATCTCGTCGGCCTTGTCATGACGACGCGCAAACTACATCATTATCATGAAAGGAATATTTTAAACATGAAACGATTAGAAGGTAAAGTCGCAATCGTGACCGGAGGGGCAAAAGGGCTCGGACAAGCAATGGCCGAGACTTTTGTGCGTGAAGGCGCGAAAGTCATCGCTGCCGATATGGCAGATCTAACTTATCAAAACGAACATGTCGAAGGCTATAAGCTTAATGTCACCGATGTCGAAGGGTGCAAAGCATTTTTTGATCATGTCGTGGCCAAATATGGTCGGATCGACATTCTTGTCAATAATGCAGGGATTACCCGTGATTCATTGACCGCTAAAATGAGTGATGAAAATTGGGATCTCGTTTTGAATGTCAACTTGAAATCCTTGTTCAATCTTACTCGCTACGTGGGTCCTTATATGGAACAACAAGGAAGCGGGTCCATCATTAACATTTCCTCCGTCGTTGGTGAATACGGCAACATTGGCCAAGCGAACTACTCAGCAGCTAAATCAGCGATGTTTGGTCTTACCAAAACATGGGCAAAAGAATTTGCACGCAAAGGCGCACAAGTACGTGTCAATGCCATTACACCAGGTTATACCATGACCGATATTTTGAAGACTGTTCCCGAAGAATTATTAAAGAAATTTGCCGAAACTACCATGCTCAAACGACTCGGAGAACCACAAGACATTGCCAATGCTGCATTGTTCTTAGCAAGTGACGAAGCTTCTTATGTCACCGGTCACATTTTGAGTGTGAACGGCGGCATGAGATTATAAACGACGACGTCTTTAGAATCGAGGGATAGAATGAAACAAGATGTAAACGTAGGAATCGTTGGGACGGGGATTTACCTTCCCAAGGAACGAATGACGGCAGCTGAAATTTCCAAAGCCACAGGAGGCAAATGGAGTGAAGAGGCCGTTTATCAAAAGCTAGGGATTAAAGAGAAAACGATGCCTGGCCCAAACGATGGCACACAAGAAATGGGTGTTTATGCCGCACTCGATTGTCTAAAAAATACGGGTGTAGATCCCCTAGAAATTGATGTCATTCTTTGCGTTGGAGAAGAGTGGAAGGAATATCCAT
>CAZVZF010000085.1:0-4308 GCA_964631095.1 uncultured Eubacteriales bacterium | reverse complement strand
AATCCGCCGTGTGTGTATTTGCTTTTTCAAGCCAATTCATTTTAGCATAACTTGAGTCAACGTTCAAGAAAAACCGCTTGTTTTTCTCTCATTCTTGCTTTTTTGCGCGCGGATGGGTCGCTTGATGCACGGCTCGTAGTTGCGTACGGCTCACTTGGGTGTAAACCTGGGTCGCCGCCAACGACTCATGCCCGAGCAATGACTGGATACTTCGCAAGTCCGCGCCTGCCTCCAACAAATGGGTGGCAAAGGAGTGGCGAATCATATGGGGATAGATGTCCTTGGGTGGCTGCAAGGTGCGTCCACGTTGTTTGACAATCCATTCCACCCCTCGTGGTGTCAAAGGTTCGCCCCGCTGATTAAGAAAAAGAACATCATGAGATTCGGGAGAGGGAGAGGTGGCAAGCAAGAGGGGTCGCACCTCCGTGAGATAACCCTGAATGGCATCCATCGCCGCTTGATAAAACAAGACATAACGTTCTTTATTCCGCTTGCCATGGACTTTTGCCCGCCCATATTGGGGCTCATAATCATGCAAGGTTAACGAGGTGAGTTCACTGACACGCATGCCTGTCGCATACAAGACATGGAACAAGGCGATGTCGCGGATTTCTTTCCACTGTGGGGCCCCAATTTGGGGGGTCGTTAATGCCGTTAAATCGGAGATGCTCAACAATTCGGGTAAATGGTTGCGATACGATTGGCGTTCCAAGGCAGCAAGGGGCGAGTGGGTCACCATTCCGTTGCGTAATAAAAAGCGATACAACGAGCGTAAGGCCGAGGTTTTACGAGCGATGGAACGCCGCGTGAGACCTTGTTGTAACAACAGGCGTACAAATCCGCGCACCAACAACGCATCAACCTCTTCCAATGAGGTGACCCCTTCTTGGGTAACATAAGAAAGAAAGGTTGCTAAGTCCGTGCGATAAGCCACTAAGGTATGCGGAGATACTTGGCGTTCGTATTGCAGATAATGCAAGAATTCGAGCACATGCTGATTCATCCTAGCGCCTCCTTTAGCCAAGTAGCCAAGGCGGCTAATGAACGATCAGCGACAGCTTGTTTGTCTTGAGTAGGAGGTAAGGCTAACCCAAAATTGGCATTCATGGGTTGATAACGAGTAGGGCTTGCGTGCGCCACATAATGAAGCAAGGCACCAAGCATGGTTTCACGCGGGAAGGGCAAAGGAGGTAGGTTCTGCAAATACCGATGCACAGCAATTGCTGCAGCCATCCCACTTGCTGCAGATTCGACGTAACCCTCAACCCCTATCATTTGACCAGCAAACCACCATGGTTGATCTTGCTTAAGCCGCAAGGTGGCATCCAGTAAACGCGGGCCATTCAAATACGTATTTCGGTGCATGACACCGAAGCGCAAGAAGCGAGCCTGCTCCAAACCGGGGATGAGCCGAAACACGCGTTCTTGTTCGCCAAATTTTAAATTGGTCTGAAAGCCCACCAGGTTATAAACTGATTGAGCGAGATCGTCTTGACGGAGTTGTACGACGGCATAGGGACGTTCCCCATTAGGTGTTTCGAGTCCGACAGGTTTCATTGGCCCAAAGGTTAAGGTTTGGGGTCCCCGACTGGCCAATACCTCAATGGGCATACAACCTTCAAAATACTGTTCCCGTTCAAAGGAGTGCAAAGGGGCTCGTTCGGCCCTTCGCAGAGCCTGAAAAAAGGTTAAAAACTCTGATTGAGTCATGGGGCAATTCCAATAGTCATCGCCTCCTGCTTTGTCATAGCGGGATTTGGCATAGACCTTCGATTGATCGATGCTATCAGCTGCAATTAAAGGGGCGGCCGCATCATAAAAATATAAGGAGTCGCCCCCCAATGCTGTTTGTAAATACGTCGCTAAAGGGGGTGACGTTAAGGGGCCACTAGCGACAACCACCGGTCCTTCTATGAAAGCAAGAGATGTCACTTCTTCCTCCACGACTTCAATAAGGGGATGCGACCGGATTTTTTGAGTAATCCAAGCAGAAAAGAGCTGGCGATCCACCGCTAAGGCTTGACCGGCAGGCACCGCTGTTTGAGCGGCACTCGCCATCGTAAGGCTTCCCAATAGCCGCATTTCGGCTTTGAGGAGTCCGGCAGCATTGGTAAGGACATCGCTCTTTAAAGAATTGGAACAAACAAGTTCGGCAAAATCCCCGCTATGATGAGCAGGGGAAGCGACATGGGGTCGCATTTCAATCAAACGAACGGGGTGTTGATGTTCCGCAAGCCACCAAGCAGCCTCACTTCCGGCAAGACCCGCTCCTATAACAGTGACCGGCTTTGACACATTCATCATTGGTTCCTCACTTGGTCTTGGTAGCTTTTTTACGAGCTACATGTTGCTCCATCGCATAGATGGAGATGGCGGCACTTAGGGCTTCTGCATGCACCATCCCAAGGGCATGCAACAAGGTGCCTCCTTCTTTCGTATGAGCAAAATGTTCAATACGATCCAAAAAGTCGATGGTGCGACGCTTCTTATCCATGGTTAAGAGGCGATCAAAATTGGGATCCACTTCTCGCTGATGGAGTTGTTTCTTGGTTCGATAGTCTTTCACCTTGGCCAAAAGTGCGCGTTGATATTGGAAGGCGGTATAAAGCGTCAAGTCATCCAGTTCAAAGATCCGACCCGCAATTTCCATACTACGCACCAAGTCCCGCTTGGCAGTAGTGGGATTGTGTTTCTTGGGTTGATGCCCAAACAAACGCCGTTTGGACAGTTGGCGGATGGTGTCAAAGAACGCCAAGGGGTGACCTGCTAAGATGGTTTGAACCATCCGCTGATGATCCCGTCGAATCGATTCAATCAGTTTATTCAACTCTTGCGGGCGGAACGTAAAGTAACCCCCTACCAATTTGCTAAACCGTTTCATGGTATCAAAGTAGCCAACGATTTGATTTCGACGGGCGAGATCTTTATCAAACATCAAAAAGGAGCCTAGATCACGACTCGGTTCGATAAGGGTGATGTTGAGTTTTGAATCTTTGATTTTTTGAAGACGACCGACGGCCTTTAAATCCACCGCAAGAATATGGGTGGCTCCCATCTCGGCAGCAAGATTGATGGGCATGTTGTCATGAAAACCCCCATCGATGTACTTTTTTCCTTCAATTTCCTTGGGGCGAAACAAGGGATAGACGGTGGCAGAGGCCATTAAATAGTCCACCAGTTGACCGTCTGGAATGTCTTCAATCGTGACCGGAACCGGTTGTAATAAGGGCAAGCGAACGGTGACCAATCCATAACGAATGGGGGACGAACGAATGGCCTTTTCATCCACATGATCACGTAGCATTTGTTCCAAGGGAGAAGTATCCGCCCCCCCGGTAAACGCATCTTTTAAAAACATGCGAAAGACCACGGCAGGATCCTTTTCTTCGGTCTTGACCACCTGGGAGGGTTCTAGATTCAACCATAACTTTTCGGCAACTTCATATTGTTGTTGGGCGACCAATGCCCCATTGAGGGCGCCAATGGAGGTGCCTGTCACAATGTCGATCGGCATTCTCAATTCTCGAATCGCTTTCCAAACGCCGAGCTCATAGGCTCCTCGTGATCCTCCTCCGGATAAGACCAAGGCATATCGTGACATAGAAACCCCTCCTTTTTCTTTTATTATAGCATAGGGTCTACAAAAAAAGAGCCCTATTGGGACTCTTCCTTTGCTTTCTTTGTTGTCTTTTTTAGCCGTTCAGTATAGTCACAATCAGGGTAACGGTCACAGCCTAAGAAGTTGCCAAAGCGACTGCGTCGAATCACCAATTTCCCTTGGTTACAACGCGGACAGGTTTTGGCATTTTCAGGAGTAGGATCGACCTTGGGTTTGATATAGGCACACTCGGGATAGCCGGAACAGGCGGCAAATTTCCCGAATTTTCCATAGCGGTACACCAAGGGTTTACCGCATTGGGGACAGGATTCACCAGTTTCCAAAGGACCAACTTTTTCCATATGCGTACTGGCGTGTTCCACATCTTTTTCAAACTGTTGATAAAAGGATTGCAAGAGTTCCAGTTTTTGTAACTTTCCTTCCGCAATTTGATCGAGTTGCAACTCCATCTCAGCCGTGTACTTGGCATCCACCAACTCTGCAAAATAGGCTTCAAGTTTTTCCGTCGTTAGCATTCCTTGTTCGGTCGGTTTCATGCGACCTTTGATGGTTTCAACATAATGACGAGTTTTTAAGGTATCGACAGTGGCGACATAGGTGCTGGGACGACCAATGCCGGCCGCTTCCATCGCCTTAACCAGTTCCCCTTCGGTGAAACGAAACGGAGGCTTGGTTTGTTTGGCTTCAAC
>CAZVZF010000084.1:0-4397 GCA_964631095.1 uncultured Eubacteriales bacterium | reverse complement strand
GAACGATATTGTTCGTATAGATCCGCAACTGGATCAAGTTGTGCTTTTTCTTTTGCATATTGACGATATCGAGTAAAGTCGGAGGCCACTTGAGGAAGTTCCATCATCTTTTCTAAATAGGTGCGACGCGATACAATCGTGTCGAGCCGTTCCATCATTTTATCCATTGTTGAACCTCCTTTTTGCCTTTCACTTGGAAAGGGCATTTCTTATTATATCAAATTTTGCTTTCTTGCATAGAAAAGAGTTACGAAGCAGGAGTTTTTATCGAAGAACCCTTGCGGATTTCATCGGTAAGATTACGAATCCAGGTGCGTTTCCAATAGCGGCGCATTCCAATCACCAAACGAACAGCGGGTTCAATTTGCATGATTAAGAAGAACAAGGCGATGTCTTGAATATGCAGAACATTGGCAGCGAGAAATGCCATAGGAATCCCAATTAGCCACATCAACCCTGCGTCGAGGAACATAACAAAACGTCCTTGTCCCCCTGCCCGAAACGCCGCAAACATTAAGACCACAAAAACCCTTAAGAGTAGGCGCAAACTAAAGACCCATAAAACTCGTACAGCATTTTCGACCACTTGGGGAGTATTGTTTTGGAACAAGCTCACCAAAGGACGTGCCAAGCCAAAATTGAGCGCTGCAAGAAATAAGGCCACAATCAATCCAATAAACAAGAAGTAATCCGCATATCGACTAGCAGTTTCCAATCGCTTCCGGCCTAATTCTTGGCCAAGCATAGCCCCCACCGAAGTGGCAACTCCAAAAGCAAAAACAAACATGATTCCGACGACGGTTTCGGCAATTCGATAGCCTTCATACGCATCCGACCCTAAGGTATTGATAAAAACCACATAGAGGGCCCCTCCAATGCTGAAGAACAATTCATTGATAATAAATGGCGCCATTTTACGACTCACTTTGTGCAAGAAATCGGGATGAATGCATTCAAGAAAATGGCGAAGTTTAGGCAAGAATACTTGGTGAGAGACTCGCGCATACGTCACATGGCAGATTAAACTAACTATCGTTGAAATGACGGTAGCAATCGCGGCTCCTTGAACCCCCAGTTCAGGGAATGGACCAATACCAAATATTAATAAATAATTAAATAAGACATTCAGCGACATGGTAATGACACTAATTACCAAAGGAACCTTCGTGCGTTGAATGTTTCGATAGGCAATGGAAAACAAGAACGAAATCGCATTGGGAATATAGGCAAACAAAGCAATCATCAAATAATTACTTGCTTGGGAAACTACTGCGGGATCTTGATTAAAAATCTGGATGAGGGGCACACGAAAGAACGCAACTACCAATGTCGCAAGAATCGTAAAACCTAAGCAATACATGATACCTAGTGCAAAGGTTCGCTTCATGTTTTCTTCATCTTCCGCCCCAAAGAATTGTGCCAAATACAAGCCAATCCCTACGTTGATACCAAACACCACCGTTAGGATGATTTGCTCAAACTGAGAAGCAATTCCTACTCCTGCAACGCCCCGAAAAAGCGAGCCAACCATAATCGTATCCACAATGCCAAAGGTCGTTAAAAACAATTGTTGGAGGACGATAGGAATACTGATTTTTAAAACGCGAGCATAAAACTCGCGAGGGCCTAACCAACGTTTCATGGACTAACCAACCTTGGGACGTAAAGGAACGTTCGCGACTTCATGACAATGCCGACAACGCGGCTCATAAGCTTCGCTTGCCCCCACCAAAACAAGCGGGTCTTGATAAGCAGCGGGACGTCCATTCACAAGTCGCTGAGTGCGTGTTGCGGGGGCTCCGCACACAGCACAAACTGCATTGAGCTTGGTTACAAATTCTGCGCGAATCAATAATTCTGGCATGCATCCAAAGGGTTCTCCCTTAAAATCGCGATCCAATCCTGCAACCATGACTCGAACGCCACGATCTGCTAATTGTTCGCATACATCGACTAATTCATGATCAAAAAATTGTGCTTCATCAATGGCGACCACTTCCGTATCTGGACCAACCAAGGAAAGAATGTCTTTGGCACAACTTGCATTCACACTTTTGACTCGATAACCCGAATGAGAGGCAATTTCATCTTTGCTGTAACGGCTGTCAATGGCCGGTTTGATGACGACCATTCGCTTTTTTGCATACTGCAAGACCCGAATCCTTCGAATCAATTCTTCTGTTTTTCCGGCAAACATACAGCCGCAGATGACTTCAAGCCAACCTGCTCGGTACTGTTGATACATCATGGCATCGCCAACCCCATTTCTAAGACCAAAATGATTATAACAAACTCGCGCTCGAAACGGTATCCCGATTTCAACAATCTTCCACGAAATCAAGGTGCAATTTTGCTGATATTTCCGTATAATGAAGCATGAAGAAAGTGGGGATTACGATGCCAGCGACTTTCAAGCGCCAACTTAGTTCTTTACGAACTCTATGGAATCGCCACGAATATTGGCGGGTTTTCCTTATCCTTTTTGGGCTTTCGTTTCTGGCATTTGCCTCGCAAGCCCTCCCCAATGGCTTAACCTTACCTGTCAATGGCGATTATATTCTCCAACAACTTCATTTTTATGTCGAAGGTTATGATTCGTTTTGGAACTTTGTCCGAACCGGTGAATTCCAGATGTGGAGTCATCAAGGGTTCTTAGGAGTCAATTATTTTGCTGCCAATACTTTTTATTACTTAACCAGCCCTTTCCTGCTTCCGATGTTTTTTGTCCCGCGCGCCTTCTTACCTCATATGATTTATCTCATGATGGTCTTTAAACTCACGGTTGGTGGTTTCTTCTTTTATCTCTTGTTAAGGCGGTACTGGCACGTCAGTGAGCAAGCATCGTTGATTGGTGCCATTGCCTACGCCCTTTGTGGTTGGGGCATGTATTATCTATGGTTTAATCATTTTAGCGATGTGCTAGCTGTCTTCCCTTTAACGCTATTAGGTGTGGAGCATTTGTTGCAGAAACGACGAGGGTGGCTGCTTAGCTTGGGTCTCTTTGTAATGGGGATTACCAATTACTATTTCTTATTTGCCTTTTTGATAACGACAGTGGGTTATGCCTTATTCCGGTATGCAATCGTATGGAAATCGTTACAAGGACGTCGAGCAGCTACGCTTGGATGGGGCGTCTTTCATGTCTTACTCGGTCTAGGCATGTGTGCCGTTGTCTTGGTTCCTGCCATTCACATCGTTCTGAGCACCCCACGTGTAGAGTCGTCCAGTACCTTGATGCAGTTTTTACGGTTCTTTTTTGAAAACCCCAGTATTAGTGATGGCACCTTTGTTCTTGGACAATTAAAAAGTTGGGCATCTTTTACAACCCCACTCAATTTGAATCGCTTGCGTGAATTCGTTTTTGTCTTTACCCCTCGTAATGTCGGTTCGATGGTGGTAAGCCCTGCTGAAACTGCCCTTTTCCCAATTGCTCAGTTCTTGTTCCCCCCGGTGAGCAACTGGACGAATTTAGTCTTCAGTGTGGCGCCAGCCTTCGACAATACAGTAACGAGTATTTTTGTTTCAACCCCACTAGCGCTTTTGCTGTGGCCAGCAGGATTTCGCCTCATCAAAGAGCGAAAATGGTGGAGTGTTGTCGCCTTCCTTGTTGTCTTAATTATGCCTTTTATTCCCTTCACTTATTATCTATTGAATGCATTTACCATGATGTATGGACGGTGGCAGCTTTTCCTTGTCGCCATGATCTTATTAGTGGTAATCCCATTATTGGATCATTATGAGGAGATTCCCAAATTTCACTGGGATGTAAGCCTCCTTATTAACCTCACCTTAGCGATGGTGGTGGTATGGTATTCCGGAAGCATCGATCGTATTCGCCCGGGTGAAGCCTTACTAGGAATTGCCGCTCAGCTTGTCGTCATTCTTATCTTCTATTACATCATACGCGAACAAACCGATCGTCATAACGTGCATCAGACGTTTCGCTTCTACGTAACATTAGAACTGATTATTGCTGCCAATATTACGATGATTGGTCAAGGTGTGGCGGATTATTGGACCCTTTATGGCGGTCAGCATTTGTTACGTGAGCAACAACAAATTGTGAATGAAATTCAAGAAGAAGATCCTTCCTTTTATCGTATTTTTAATAGCCTCGCCAATCGAAACTATAATAATCTATCCTTAACCCTTGGTTACAATGGAATTTCATCTTTCCATTCCATCTATGATTTTCAATTGAATGATTTCATAAATTCATGGTCACGAATTTCTTATTCGTGGTACAACTGGTCGATGGGTGTTCATGAAAAACGCTACAACTTAGAAGGATTCCTCAACGTCAAGTATTATCTCCTTGAAAACAGCGATACCAATGTCCCCTTGCATACTTCATTGTGGCGTCAATACGATCATTACAGTGTCTATCGTAATGATTA
>CAZVZF010000083.1:0-4564 GCA_964631095.1 uncultured Eubacteriales bacterium | reverse complement strand
ATTACGTGCCACATCGGCAATGGAGCATCACTTGCGGCAGTTCTCAATGGCAAATGCATTGATACATCTATGGGCTTTACTCCTCTTGGTGGCGTCATGATGGGAACACGTAGTGGAGACATGGATCCCGCTATTGTTACTTACTTGGCGAAGAAAACCGGCAAAACTGCAGAAAAAGTTATTGATGTTCTCAATAAAAATTCTGGCTTACTAGGTGTATCGGGTGTGTCTTCGGATGCTCGTGACATTATGGATGCAATCGATAAAGGAAATGAACGAGCAAAACTTGCACGCCAAATCCATATCAACACAGTTGCAAACTTTTTAGCAAGTTATTATGTCGAACTCGGAGGGTGTGATGCCATTGTCTTCACTGCAGGCTTAGGTGAAAATGATATCCGTTTCCGCCAAGAATTGTGTGATAAAATTGGTCCTGCTCTCGGTGTCAAAATTGATGCGGCAAAGAACAATGTTCGCTGCAAATTAACGGATATTGCAACCCCTGATTCCAAAGTTCGTGTGTTCATTGTGCCAACAAATGAAGAATTAATGATTGCTCGTGATACGATGTCTTTGCTCAATTTATAGATTTCTCAAGGCCAGCAGTAGCTGGCCTTTTTTATTATCAAGTCTTACTCGATTGGGGTCAATGTGTTATAATCATACAAGGTGATTATACATGCGTTTACCATGGAAAAAACTTCAATTATTTCACAAGTTCCTACAAGACTACCAAACGATTGTACTGTTTCGACATGAAGCGCCTGATTTTGACTGTTTGGGCGCTCAATTTGGTTTGAGGGAATGGTTACGTGCCAATTTCCCAAGCAAGCGGGTTTATATATTAGGTGAGACAAAGGTCGAAGTTGGAAAACGGTTGTTTCCTGCTAGTGATCATGTCTCTGATGAAGTATTACAACAAGCCCCCTTTCTTGCGATTATTTTGGATACTTCCAATCGATCGAGAATCTCTGATTATCGATACGAATGGGCGGAACATATCGTAAAAATTGACCATCATCAACAAGGCGAAGATTACGGAACCATCAATATTGTCATGACGGAATCTTCAGCGACCTGTGAACTGTTATTCCAAATTTTAAAAAGCCGTCAATTTAACAATTATTCGCTGCCTCGCGAAGCTGCACGAATGTTATATGTTGGAATTGTCGGAGATACAGGTCGGTTTCAATTTTCCAATACGACTCCCGAAACTCTAATGATATCGGCCGAGTTACTCAAGTACAATTTTAATTTGCAAGACGAAGTCTATATGCCTATTTACAATAAAGATCCGAATCTTTTCAATGTTATGAAGCATATTTTGAATCACTATGTAATTACTCCAGGAAAAGTTGCCTATTACCATCTAAGCCATGCTGATTTGGAAATGCTTGGTATTAGTTCGGAAGAAGGGAAAAATCTGTCTTACTTGTTTAATTATTGCGATGAAATCCATGTTTGGGTTGCTTTTGCGGAAGATATTACAACAGGTTTGTGGCGTGCAAGTATTCGGTCAAGAGATGTTGTAGTGAATCGAGTCGCGGCTCGGCATCGGGGCGGCGGGCACCTTCATGCAGCGGGTGCACGGGCGAAAACATATGAAGAAACGCTCGAAATCATTCAAGAATTAGAAGATGAAATACAATTAAATTTGACATAGCAGGAGGAGATTCGATGAAGTTCATTCCACTTTGGGTTAAAACAGGATATTCATTCTTTCGTAGCATATTGACTCCTCAATCTATCATTGAGTATGCAAAGAAGAATGGCCTAATAAGCATTGGAATTGCAGATACCAATGCACTCTTTGCTGTGGCTGAATTATCGAAACTCTCCCATAAAACCAACATTAATCCTATTATTGGAATGGAAATTTATCTTCAAGAAGAAGATGATTCCTCATCCTCTTTGCTTTTATATGCTCTTGATGGGACAGGGTATCAATCGTTAATGAGATTGACCGAAGTAGTTAGCAAAGGAGATTTGTCTATTGCCATTTCTCGGTCTACTTTGACTTCATATTTACATGGAGTATTAGCAATCTTACCTTCTAGTCGTTCCAAAATCCTTAATCAACCGATAAATAGAGAAACGTATTTACTCGGATTATCTCGATTATTTCAAAACTTTTTTCTTGGACTTGATCCTCAATCCCAAAAAGACTTCGCGACTTTTCGCTCTCTTGCAAAAGAACTTCATATTCCTTGTGTTCCTATAGTAGAGACACGTTTCAGTCAAGCGGATCAATTGCCTACACTATCTGTATTAGAAGCCATTCAAAGAGGCATTCTTGCTGATGAGATTCAACATGAAGATCCTTTGTATTCGCTTTCGGATTACGATAAACTCGCTTCCATTTATACTGAAGAAGAAATGCAAATGACCTTTAAAATTGCATCTTTATGCAAGATTGATCCCTTTTCTCATCCGACCAACTTTATTGATTATCCGATGAATAAAGAAATCAATCATTTGGATTATTTTTCTGCACTTTGTTGGCGTGGTCTAGAAAAACGCTTAAATGAAAAAGAAATTCCTGCAGTATATCGAGACCGGTTAAACTTCGAGATAGGTGTTATCCAATCGATGAATTACACGAACTACTTTTTAGTCGTTTGGGATTATGTTAAATTTGCAAAGCAGAATGGCATACTCGTTGGACCGGGAAGAGGAAGTGCTGCAGGTTCATTGGTGAGTTATGTCTTAGGAATCACCAATGTAGATCCTATCAAATACAATCTCTATTTTGAAAGGTTTTTAAACCCTGAACGGGTGAGTATGCCTGATATTGATATTGATTTCCCCGATGATCGGAGAGATGAAGTGGTTCAATATCTCTTTCATCGATATGGAACAAAACATGCTGCACATGTCATAGCTTTTCAGACTTTTGGAGCAAGACAAGCCTTGCGTGATGCGGGGAAAGCATTAGGACTTTCGATTAACGAAGTCGATGTAATGGCCAAACAAATACCGAATCATTATCGAACTTCTTCTTTGTATCAAGTATACGAAGAAGTTGCTTCTTTTCGAGAATTTATTGATGGTCGGTCTCAATATCAGCAAGCTTTTTTAATTGCGTTGTCATTAGAAGGATTACCACGTCAAACGACGTTGCATGCAGCAGGTGTTGTCCTAAGTTCCTCGCCATTAACGGATGTAATTCCAGTATATTCTTCCAATGATGGTACGATTGCAACACAGTTTGATATGAATTATCTTGAACCTCTTGGACTCTTAAAAATGGATTTACTTGGCTTAAGAAACTTAACCATCATCAATCAGTGCTATGAACTTATCGATACACAACATAACACTCTCACAGATCGATATCAGTTTGATTTGGACGATCCAGCGCTCTATTCTGTGATTTCGTCTGGGAAAACAGCAGGATTATTTCAACTTGAAAGCACTGGAATGAAACGAGCCATCCATTTGGTTCAACCAACTTGCTTTGAAGATGTTGTAGCCATTTTAGCATTGTTCCGACCTGGACCGATGGAATTTATTAAAGATTATGCCTTGCGAAAGCAAGGAAAAGCTCAAATACTGTATCCTCATGCTTCCCTCGAGCCTATTCTTCGTTCAACCTATGGAATTATCATTTATCAAGAGCAGATTATTCAAATTCTTCGAACAATGGCTGGGTTTTCTTTAGGTAAAAGCGATCTTGTACGTCGTGCAATCAGTAAAAAAGAAGCAGAGACTATACATACTATCCGTCATGATTTTGTGCAAGGATCCATTCATAATGGATTTTCCGTTCAAACGGCAGAAGAAGTGTTTGAACTTATCGCTCGTTTCGCAGATTATGGTTTTAATCGTTCTCACTCGGTCGCCTATGCTATGATAGCATGTCAAATGGCCTATATAAAGGCCCGGTATCCAAGTATATTTTACGCAAGTGTATTGAACTCCGTTACCAGTGCTGGTGATCAGAAAATTCATGATTATTTTAATGAGTTGCGTGAAATGGGCATTCGTCTATTGCCTCTATCGATTCAATACAGTTCCAATCATTTCAAGGTTGAGGGTGATCAATCGATTCGTTACTCCTTTCAACATATCAAAGGTTTTCCCAATCAAGCAATTCACTGTATCATGACTGAACGCAATAAAGCTCCTTTTATAAATTTTTTAGATGTTGTTATTCGGCTCGTTCCTCGAGGTGTCAGTTTAAAATCGATACAGACACTGGTTGCACTAGGAGCTTTTGATGAATTTGATATTAACCGTGAATCATTATTTGCATCTGCTGAGGATTTTTGTGAATATGCTCGCCTTATTGCCAATGAGGTGGATGGTCAAATTGTGTTAGATCCTTCTTTATCTAGTCCGCCCCATTATCATCAAAAACCAGTGAATAAAATGTGGCGTCTGGATCAGGAACTAGAATACTTAGGATTCTATATGAGCGGATTCCCTTTGGAAGAGGATCGTTTGTTTCTCAAGCAACAAGGGTTTATCACTATCCACGATGCCTATCAACATCATCAAAGGGACTTGTCAGTAGTCGGCATGATTACTCAATTACGAACATTAAAGACTAAAAAAGGAGAAT
>CAZVZF010000082.1:0-4568 GCA_964631095.1 uncultured Eubacteriales bacterium | reverse complement strand
CCTTTGCCTAATAATTCTAAAGCGACACTTTGTAAGACGCCATCGCGTTGTTCGGCAAGGACGAAGACGTTTTGATACTCTTGAATGTTCATGTTCGTTCCCCCTCCTTATAACACGTACTTCTCATGAAGTTTTTCAGCAATCAATTTGGCGGCTTCCGCTGGATCAAGTTCATAAACTTTTCCTTCGGATTTTAAGGCTTTCGAATACGATTCATTGACTTTGGTGGGGGATCCTTTTAAGCCAAGATTGGCGGGATCCACATCCAAATCGGCGGCTGTCCATTTCTCAATTTTGGGTTCGCGATACGCTTCTAATAACTTGGCAACATGCATATAACGTGGTTGATAGCCTTCCGCTAAGACGGTGACGAGGAAAGGTGTGCGAACTTTCAAGCGATAAATGCGGTCCTCCACTTTACGGTCCACCAGGAAGGAACCATCTTGTTGGGCAACAATCCCCGCTGTATAGGAAATTTGCGGTAAGTCTAAGAATTCTGCCATTTCAGGACCCACTTGTGCAGTATCCCCATCAATGGCTTGTCGGCCGGTAATAACAAGATCATAGTCTAACTTCCGCACGGCACCGGCTAGCGCCGTCGCCGTCGCCAAGGTATCCGCACCAGCAAATTTCATGTCCGTGAGCAAGATGGCTCGATCGGCACCCATCGCCAGGGATTCTTTTAAGACTTCATCGGCTTGAGGTGGCCCCATAGTGATGACCGTGATGGTGGATCCCAATTGATCTTTTAAACGCAAAGCGGCTTCCAAACCGGCTTTATCATCCGGATTCATAATGCTCGGTACTCCTTCGCGAATCAAAGTACCTTTAACAGGGTCCAAACGAATTTCCGTGGTATCCGGAACTTGCTTGACGCAAACAATAATATTTTTCATTGCATTCACCTACTTTAAAATGGTCCCGGAAATCACCATACGTTGCACTTCGCTGGTGCCTTCGTAGATTTCCGTAATTTTCGCATCGCGCATCATCCGTTCGACGGGATATTCGCGGGTAAAGCCATAACCGCCATGGAGTTGCACGGCTTTGGTAGTGACTTCCATTGCTACTTCCGCAGCATACAATTTGGCAGAGGCTGCATAATAGGCAAGATTTTTGGACTTAAGATCTTTGGCACGAGCCGCTTGTTCCACAAGTAAGCGGGCGGCTTCGACTTTCGTATTCATATCAGCCAATTGGAATTGGGTATTTTGGAACGAAGCGATGGAACGATTGAATTGTTTCCGTTCTTTGACATAACGGATGGTTTCTTCCAAAGCCCCTTGCGCAATGCCAAGGGCTTGAGCCCCTATGCCAATTCGTCCGCCATCAAGTGTCTTCATGGCAATCCCAAAACCTTTGCCTTCTGCCCCTAAGAGATTGGCTTTTGGAATGCGGCAATTTTCAAAAATGAGTTCACAAGTGGACGATCCACGAATGCCCATTTTCTTTTCTTTTTTCCCAACACTAAACCCTGGGGTTGTTGCTTCCACAATGAAAGCACTAATGCCTTTCACACCTTGCGACTTGTCGGTCATGGCAAAAATGATGTAGACATCGGCATAGCCGGCATTGGTAATAAAAATCTTACTGCCATTCAATACATATTCCTCGCCATCCAAATAGGCCATTGTTTGTTGACCGGAAGCGTCAGTTCCGGCGTTAGGTTCGGTAAGGCCAAAGGCTCCCAGCCATTCACCGGTAATAAGTTTCGGTAAGTATTTTTCTTTTTGTTCTTTGGTCCCAAATTCAAAAATGGGTGCTTCACACAAAGAGACATGGGCGGATAACACCACCGATGTAGTTGCACAAGCTTTGGCAATTTCACTCACCGCTAAGGCATACATCTCGGTCGTACCCCCAGCTCCACCATATTCTTTGGGAAAGGGAATGCCGTAAAGACCGATTTCCCCCATCTTCTTTGCGGCAGCCAATGGGAAGCGTTCTTCTTCATCAATTTCTTGGGCGAACGGTTTTACTTCGTTGGCTACAAAATCTTGTAACAAGCGATGAAAGGCCGCCATTTCTTTGGTTTGTTCTAAAATCATAATGTCCCTCCTAACTATGTAAGACTGTAGCGAATCCTGTCGCTACAAGCTTACCGGCTTGATTTTTAACATCGGTGCGGATGATGTAACGGCTGCGTTCGGGTATTAATTCGGTGATCTCGACTTCAGCTGTAATGGTATCCCCCAAGAATACCGGAATCAAAAATTTGATTTCTTGCTTCAAATAAATGCTTCCTGGGCCAGGCATTTGATTGCCAAGCACGGCTGAAATGAGTCCGAGTGAAATGACACCGTGCGCGATACAACGTCCAAAAATACTATTCTTTGCGGCAGCTTCATCCAAATGAATGGGATTGTGATCCAGCGAGACTTCGGCAAACATTTGCACGTCTTTCGCTGTAATCGTTTTGGTCAAGGACGCCTTGGTCCCGACAGCGTAGTCCATGGGTATTCCTCCTTTGAACGTAACGACAAGGAGCGAGGGAAGTGCGCTCCTTGTGATACGCTTACGAAACATGATAGTGACAGTATCGGCTTAAATTGGAAATTCAGTACTTGGTAATAAGACATAGCCAAGCAATAGAGAAGCAAAGATTGCGGGACGCTCATACATGGAAGCATGCCCCGAATGGGGAATTTTTACCAGTTGAGAGCCGCGAATGTGTTGATGCAAATATTCTTGTTGAGCCAGTGGCACAATGTAATCTTGTTCACTTCCCACAATCAAGGTGGGAATGTCAATGGAAGCGAGTTGATCGCGTACATCGTGATCATTGGCACTCAGTGTCAGCCGAATCATTGCATCCGAGAACTCAGGATTCCCAAAGACCGGGAACAAGACTCCTTCTCGACGTCGCATCCAATCCAAACGTTGTTCATAGAATTCTGGCGAATAAATCACAGGAATGGTGGTGTAATAATAGGCTTCTGCCACCCGTGTCCCTGCCGCTAGATTCCACGCTTTTCCAATGTCATAGAGCCAAGGATTGGTATAAGCGGTGGTATTAAACAACAGCAAGCGTTTCACATAGTTAGGATGCTGAACGGCGAAACGTAACGCCACTTCTCCTCCATACGAAATGCCCATGAGCTGAACTTGTGAAAGATGAAGTTCATCAAGAACTGCTCGCAAGACTTCAACTTGCAGATCTTGGGTATAAGGTTCTTCACCAACCATTTTAGCGGATCGTCCTTGATCCAAGAAATCCAGTCGAATGAGTTGAACATAGGAGGATAGAGTTTTGACAAAGGGTTCCCAACTCAGGGTTGACATCATGATGCCATTGAGCAACACCAAAGGTTCCCCTTCGCCTTGAACATCGTAATAAATTTGATTACCTTGAAACGTTAGATATGCCATATGTCTCTACTTTTTAGGGTACAGCCCAATTTCCATGGCATCTTTCCACAATTGTTCGCGGAATTTGGGGTGGGCAATCGCAATGATACGTTCCACGCGTTCTTTGACGGTACATCCACGTAAGGAGGCTACTCCATATTCGGTCACTAAGTACTGAACATTTTGGCGTTGCATCGTCACAATGGCTCCTTGTTTTAATTGTGGCACAATTTTCGATACTTCTTCTCGTTCACCGGTTTCAGGATTTTTTACCATAGCCGTGGAATAAAGGGCAATGAAGGAACGACCGTTTTTGGAGGCTTGCGCGCCCATGGCCGTATCAACCTGGCCCCCTGCTCCGCTGAATTGCACCGAACCAATGGATTCCGAACAGCATTGACCGGTTAAGTCGACTTCGAGCGTGGCATTGATGGATACTTGATTATCATTAAGAGCTATTACGTTAGGATCATTGACATAATTTCCATTCATGAGTGCGACCGCGGGGTTTTCATCAATAAGGTCATAAAGTTTCTTACTACCTAGAGCAAAGGTTGCCACCGTTTTGCCTCGATGATTTTGCTTCTTGGAGTTGTTGACCACGCCACTTTCGATGAGATCAACCATCCCTGACGTTAGCATTTCGGTATGGATTCCCAAATCTTTATGATTTTTGAGCGCTGCAGCAACTGCATTTGGAACTCCACCAATTCCGAGTTGCAAGCAATCACCATCGTGGATGTATTCTGCAATAAACTTGCCAATTTTTTCATCTTTGTCACTGATTGGTATGTCGGGCAATACGGGAACTGGATAATCCACTTCGACCATATAATCCACCTGACTGATGTGCAATTCCAAATCGCCATAGGTGCGTGGATAATTGGGATTAATTTCTAAAATAACGATTTTAGCGGCTTCAATGGCTCGCTTTTCATAGGTGTTTCCTAAGGAAAGGGAGACATAACCATGTTTATCAGGAGGGGTTGCAACACCGATAAAAATATCGGGGGTCACATTGTTCAAACGTTCGGTTGCAAGGTGTAAATGATTGGGGATAAAGGTGACATTCCCTTGGGCATGGGCCTTACGAAGCAAAGGTGAATAAAACCAGCCATCCACCTTAAACGATTCAGGATAGAAAATATATTCGGCCGTGGACACAGGAAGACAGTTGGTAATGGTAACATTCTTGACCCGGTCCGCGATTGTATGCAATT
>CAZVZF010000081.1:1860-4624 GCA_964631095.1 uncultured Eubacteriales bacterium | reverse complement strand
CCCTAAAATAATAGCATAAATCGTTGCAAACGTGCAACAATTTTCACTTCAACTCTTCGTCTTTTTCAGAAGGGTCCTCTTGAGTCTCTTCCGCATTGGGCTGGGAAGCCACTGCCTGTTGTTCTTGGGAGCGTTTTAAGAAATCTTGATAAATGGCTTTGATCTCGGCTTGGAAACGTTGACGATAAAAATGATAACTACTCACCTGGTGGAGTAAATTAATGGGTCCGAGGCAAAAAGCGACCAAAAGAGTAGTTAGAAATCCAATTAATAATTCATTCCATACCGTGAAGTTAATGAGCAAATAATACATGGCGCCGCCTAACACAGCAACTGGAAGCAGGAACAAGAGGAAGATAAGATTAAAGTAGAAAAAAGTCTTTTTGACGGGCTGAACGATTCGCTTGGAAAGTGCCACTGCTGCATCTTGATTGAATGGAGTTTCAAAACTGATAAAAGGTGCAAAATTGGTGGGGCAACCAGTTAGAAGATAGGTAATGGCGGCAACTAAGAGAGAGACAATAATGCTGATGAGTAAGGAAAGGGTAAACCAAGGAAGGATGCTTAAGGATTCATAGATTAGAAGAATATCGGTGGATTGGATCAGCGCTTGGAACAAGCTTGGCTCGAAACGTTGAATGAGAAAGCCTACGATAAGCGAGGAAAGGAATAAGGTTGCCATAAAGGTTAGGAATGAGAGTAAGAAGCCACGCATGACCATTTTGGATTGGAGAACTAAGCTTGGCATCATCATTTTGAATCCAAAATAGAAATCATTGTTGCTTAAATCACGCCGATCGACTGCGTTCTTCGCAATCATTGCGAGACTAGTTTGAACCGGGAGATAGACCAAAAAGATGGCAACGAACGATAAGCCATACATTCCGCCTAAAAAGAGCGCAGAACCGACGACAATGGCCCAAGCGACACTGTAGAGAAGGAATTGTCCACTATGCTCTACCATGGTGCCGGCGCCGTCGCGTAAAGCTGCTTTGATGTTCAACATTGGGCCACGCCCTTTCTAAATGACTTTTCTTATTATAGCAGTTTGAGGTTCAAGCGACAACACTTACGAATACAATTCTCTCGCAAGAGTGTACGGATTACGCTATAATTAAGACACGAAGGTGATTCTATGACTCAACTACAATGGCCCAATTATTCAAGAAGTTTACTTAATACGACGGCCACCATCTTGCGTTATTTTGGTGTAGCAACTCCCTATGCTCCTTTGCGTGAATTGGTGCCTTTTTTTCAAGCGAAGCCGCGCCACATCATTCTCATGATTTTTGATGGGATGGGGACAGCATCCTTACAGGAACATCTTGATGCATCGGCATGGATGCGTCGTCATCAGTTCGCAACAATTACTTCTGTTTTTCCGCCTACTACGACAGCTGCAATGACTTCCTATTACACAGGACTTTCGCCACTGGAGCATGGTTGGCTTGGATGGTCGCTTTATTTCAAACAGTATGGTCGTAGTGTGGATGTGTTTACCAATCGGGATTCGTTGGATAAACAAATGCTTTCGCAAGGAAGACCTGGACTGGAATTGCTAGGCTATGAACCGATTTATAACAAAATCGAACGAGCTACCGCAGGACGCGTGAAAACCTATTCGATAGGACCTCAAGGACTCACGCTCCAACCTGGTGTCAACCAGCATATTGAAGTGGAACATCTGGAAGATATGGCAATGGAGTTGATCCACTTATCACGGATCGAAGAATCGAATTTTATCTTGACTTATTGGCCAGAGCCCGATGCTACGATGCATGAAAAAGGGCCAAAGGACAAGGCTATCGGAGAGCAATTAAGACAATTGGATCATTTCTTAGAATCATTAATGCCTGAACTTAGCGAATCTTTGATTATCATCTCGGCGGACCACGGACAAATTCAAGTGGATCAAGAAATGGATATGCGTCAAGATTCGGAGTTGTATCACGCCCTCTTGATGCCCCCTTCGATGGAGCCTCGAGCAGCCAGTTTACGAGTGAAACCCGAGCAGCGATCAACGTTTGCTGCTACCTTTCGCAAGAAATATGGACGAGATTTTCGCTTGCTTTCCAAGCGTCAAGTTTTGCAACAAAATTTGTTGGGATACGGCATCCCTCATCCGCTTGTCGACGATTTTTTGGGCGATTATCTTGCCATTGGTCTTACCCATCATTTGCTTGTTTGCTCTTCCAATTTTTCAATCGAACGATTTCCTTTTCGCGGCCACCATGCGGGGTTATGCCCTGATGAGATGAACATTCCCTTAATTGTTGCTCAAGGAGGGGAGACTTTATGAAGACCCCATCCATGCATACTCTCTATCGCAGTCGTGATTATAATCGTTCGTGGCCGATGATTCATCGCGATGCCTGTCGGGGCATCCTCATTCAGAAGGGGTTGCTCGCCATGATTCATTCGGAAGTGGATGGCGATTATAAATTTCCGGGTGGGGGAGTGGAACCCGAAGAAAGCATGTTGGAAGCTTTGTCTCGGGAAGTACTTGAAGAAAGCGGTATTCAGATTGGTGATCCCATCAAGTCGTATGTGGTAGTAGAAGAAATAGGGAAATCACGCTACGAAAGTCAAACCATCTATCGGATGCACTCCCATTATTATTTGGCGACGATTCTCCAACAAGGATTTCGTCAAAACCTTGATGATTATGAAGAACTCGCTCAATATCGATTAACGTTTGTTCGTGTCGAAGAGGCCTTAGCCCATAATCGAGCTTTGCTCCATCGTGTCGAGTCCATGCCGTGGC
>CAZVZF010000081.1:0-1760 GCA_964631095.1 uncultured Eubacteriales bacterium | reverse complement strand
GAGGCCTTAGCCCATAATCGAGCTTTGCTCCATCGTGTCGAGTCCATGCCGTGGCTCCCACGAGAGATTTTTGTCTTAGAGATGTTGCTGCACGATGACTCGTTGCCTTTGGAAAAAAACGTACGCTAAAAGGGGGGAGTATCCCATGAAGTCGCATCATCGTGTCGTTGTGGTAGGAGGCGGCATGGCAGGATTAACAGCAGCTGCTTATCTTGCGAAAGCAGGATATGCTCCGCTTCTTTTGGAACAAAGCAAAACCTATGGAGGATTGGTTCAAACATTTTGGCATCAAGGGTTTGCCTTTGATGCAGGGATAAAGGCTTTTGCGAAATCAGGAATTGTGTATTCGATGCTACGACAACTCCAGATTCCTATTGAGGTAGTGGCAAATCCGGTTTCCATCGGCATCCAGAATAAGTGGGTGCATCTTGATGAACGGTCGGACTTATCGGCCTATATGAAAATGCTTCAAACCTTGTTCCCTGATCAAGCAGAGTCATTCCCCTCCATTCAAAATGAAATTGAAACAGCCATGAGCGTGATGGATGACTGGTATGGCATCAATCATCCTTTATTCAATGACTCCATGCGAAGTCCCAAATCCATCATTCAAACCTTATTACCGTGGTTTGTGAAGAATCAACGCAACATCCCGACAACGACACGCTTATCCTTACCTATTGAAGACTATTTATTACAGATTACCCATCATCATCCTCTTGTAGACATGATGAGTCAACATAGCTTTCGTAAAACACCAACGTTATTTGCGCTAAACCATTTGGGTCTCCAGCTCGATTTATCCTATCCCAAAGGAGGAACAGGGGCTTTGGTGCAAGCCTTAGTGGCGTACATTGAAGCGCATGGAGGAACATTGCTACCACTTACAAAAATTCAAGCTGTGGATGCACTGAATCGATTGCTTCGAACCTCTGATGATCAAGAGATATCGTACGAAGAATTGATTTGGGCCGCTAATCTTGCAACGCTCTATCAAGGATTAGCCAGTGAACAACATCCGGCGATTGAAGCGCAACGTAGCCATCTTGCGAAAGCAAGAGGGAATGGCTCCATCTTGACCGTTTTTTTAGGGACATCACTTTCTCCAAAAACCATTCAAGCCACTTTGGGACCTCATGCATTTTATACACCCATGACACTAGGGCTATCCTCCTTACCCGCCTGGAATCATGGTTTATCAACGGGCGAGAAGGGTTTATTGGAATGGGTTCGCCATTACTTGGAGCGAACGACTTATGAAGTATCTTGTCCTGTTCTTCATGATTCATCCTTAGCCCCCCAAGGGAAAACGGGTTTGATCATCAGCACGTTATTTGATTATGATTTGGTGGCTTATTTTCAAAAGATTGGGGCGTATGATGTCTTTCAACAAACCTGCATCAATCATATTCAACGCATCCTTGGCCAATCAACTTTAGTGAATCTCCACGAACATGTTGAATTTGCTCTTTGTGCGACCCCATTGACCATCGAAGAAGAAACAGGAAACCGGGATGGTGCCATCACAGGCTGGGCTTTTACTAACGAAGTGATGCCAGCGGAGTCACGTTTGATGAAACTTCCTAAAGCCATTCAAACGCCCATTCCTCATGTGCATCAATGTGGGCATTGGACCTTTTCCCCTTCGGGTTTGCCTATTTCCATCCTAACAGGAAAACTAGCGGCCGATGCCGTAGAGAAAACGTTGAAACGAAAATAAGAAAAAAACCACTAACAAATAATATCAAATTAATAACTAA
>CAZVZF010000080.1:0-4649 GCA_964631095.1 uncultured Eubacteriales bacterium | reverse complement strand
ATTACCAACAATTGGAGCAAGATTTTTTGCGTGTTCAAAGTATTCCTGTTGTTGCTAAGCTTGGCCGCATTGAACGAATTGCACAAAACAATGTTGTCTATGCTCAGGTTCATCAAGAATATCGCTCCATTTATGAACAACGCGCATTTTCTTTATCTGAGGAGATTCAACGGGAACTTGAACAGGCCAAGGCAGAGTTAAAAGCATTAAATTACAAGGAACTCCCTGACAATTTTCGAAATTTACAAATAAAAATTCATTCCTACGAAGAACAAATGAATTTGCTAGATAGCCAATTAAAAGAATTCACCAAAGATGAGGATAATGTTCGCAGTTTAGAATCTTCGATTAAAGAGCAATATCGTCAATGCATGGATTATGAAAAAATACATGCTAACGAGCTAGGAATGTTTCAAGAAAATCTCATTGCCATAAAGTCGCAAATTGATGGAAAATTCACTTTATATGAGGACCATCTGCGAAAAGGTAATTTTTCAGATGGCCGAGATTTGCTTTTGCTTATTCAAAAAGATGTGGCATTTTATGATTCAACTTTGACCATATTGCCAAAGATGGCTAGTAAAGTAACCCGTGAATTACCCGATCAAATTAATCGAGTCATTGATCATTATAATGAAATGGTTCGCAATGAATATCCACTTTACCACATTTTGGCATCCAATCTTATTACGAATGCTCGTGAGCAACTAGCCGATATGGTTGGTGCCCTTGCAAATTATAAATATGATGGTATCGAAGAACGTGTGTTGGAACTCGAAAGACGTGTTGATAGCTTACAACAAGAACTAAACAATGAGGCTGAAGCTCGATCATTTTTTGATCGTGAGTCACAAGAAATTTATCGTCATGCAGAAGAATTACAGCGCAATTATATAAAATCCTTGCGTGAATTTGAAGAATTAGGAAAAGTTTACACAATTACTCCTGAGCTAACTGAGAAGGAACAACGAATTACTAGCGAGGTTAATCAACTCGCTACCATTCGTCGCGTACTTGATGGTTTAAATTATGGGAAACAACCTTATTCCAATCGAGCCCAAAAATTACGAGAACTGGATAGTCAATCAAAAAAGGTGGAGGCTTCCATTGAAGTCTATCGAAAACATATTTTTAATATGCGAGATCACTCGGAAGAAGCATTTGATTTATCTGCAAAAGCTTCTTCCCAATTACGTCAACTTGAAATTGCCATTCGCAATGTGCGATTAGATTCTTTAATTCTTAAGTATAAAGATGATTTTGAAAATGGATATGTCATGGTGGAACGCCTTAATAAATTTATTTCACAGTCTCCTATAAAAGTCGATCAAGTAAGTGTTATCGTCCAAGAATTAAATCAATTGATTCAACGATTGGATCAAACCTCAACCCAAGATCTTCTTGATTGTCAAAGAGCTGAGAAAATGATTCAGTATGCGAATAATTTTAGAACATCGTTTAGTGATGTGGCTAGAAATATCGCACGGGCAGAAATGCTTTTCTTTGAAGGAGAGTTTGCTGAAGCGTATGAAATCGCTGAGTCTTCCGTTTCTCAATTTGGTACTGAAGGTGAAAATGCATGAATTCATCAACAATATATTTGGATTATGCGGCTACCACTCCACTGGATGAAGAAATCCTCGAAGCTTATCCTCAATTGCTTCAAAAATACTTTGCCAATAGTGCATCCTCCCATGCACTAGGAGCAATGACTGAATCTTTACAGGAACGAGCTCGGCGTCAAATTGCTGATTGGTTTCATGTTGACCCCCAAGAGATTATTTTTACCTCGGGAGCAAGCGAAGCCAATAATCTTGCCATTAAAGGAACTGCATTTGCCTATCGCAAACGAGGTCATCATCTCATTACTTCCGAAATTGAACATCCCAGTGTACGAAAAACATTCGAACAATTGGAACGCGAATTTGGCTTTCTTGTTACTTACTTGCCAGTTGATGAACAAGGAGTTGTCAATCTTGAATCTTTGCGTGGTGCACTATCCAACGATACTATTCTTGTGTCAGTTATGGCAGTAAACAATGAAACTGGTAGTATCCAACCACTAAAAGCCATCGCTGATATCACTAGAATGCTTGCCCCTAACGCCTTTTTACATACTGATGCCACACAGGCTATAGGAAAAGTTGCCTGTGAGTTTGATTTGTATGATTTTATTTCCATGTCTGCGCACAAAATATATGGATTAAAGGGAAGTGGACTGCTAGTAAAACGATCGAGAGTTCAGCCTCTATCTTTGATTAGTGGAGGTTCTCAAGAATTCTCTTACCGTGCAGGAACATCCAATTGGCCGGCAAATGTAATGCTTGCAAAAGCGTTTAGATTGGCGGATGAACGTTATTCCCACGATGCTGATATTGCAAGGAAAAATTGGATGATATTATATGACGGATTAGCAAGTCGAGATGATATTATGATTAATTCATCCCCAAATGGATCCCCATTTATTATGAATTTTTCGTTGAAAAAGCATAAAGCTTCTGTGATAGTCCAAGCACTTGAAGAAGCCAAAATATATGTATCTACCGTAAGTGCTTGTGGGTCCCATGCTGGTGCACCCTCTTACGTCCTCCGAGCCATGTATCATGATCCCATTCGTTCCGAAGAATCCATACGCTTATCATGGGGGAGGGGAATTGATGAAATAGCTATTCGGACTTTTCTAAATGTATTTTTTAATATTCTGTCGCATATACGTTCGCAACGTTGAGAGGATGAACCAGCTTGAAACAATATGATATCATTATGATTCGCTTTGGCGAACTTAGTACCAAAAAAAAGAACAAAGTTAATTTTGTTACCACCTTGTATCATAATATACGACAACAATTAAAAAACATTGATGGTTTAGAATTTGAGAAGGCATATGATCGCATTTACATTCACCTACATGGTGTTTCATATGATTTGATAGTTCAGAAATTGGAAGAAATATCAGGCATTCAGAGCTTTTCGCTTGCTCTACTTGTACATGGAACCATTGAAGCTATGCAAGAGGCTGCTTTAAGTTTATTAGAATCGACTCCCCCTGGAACCTTTAAGGTGAGCGCTCGCCGTTCTGAAAAAGGATTTCCACTTAATTCAATGGAAATCAACCAGCAAGTTGGGGCTTTTTTGGTTGCAAAAACGCAACGTAAGGTTGATGTCAAGCATCCTGATGTTACTGTTCACTTTGAAGTTCGAGCCCAAGGTGTCTTTCTCTTCCATTCATCTATCCCAGGTCTTGGAGGTTTCCCATTAGGAACGGCTGGAAAGTCGATGCTTCTTATTTCAGGAGGGATTGATTCTCCTGTTGCAGGATATTTAATGATGCGTCGTGGAGTCAAAATTGAAGCAGTCCATTTCGCCTCGCCTCCCTATACGAGCCCTGGTGCTTTAAAAAAGGTAGTCGACTTATTAAAGGTTTTATCAGAGGTGCAGGGAGCTATACGCCTTCATATCGTTCCGTTCACTGCTTTACAAGAACGGATTTTTGAACTGCCACAGGACACTTATGCCATAACCATAATGCGACGAATGATGTATCGAATTGCCGAACAGCTCGCTCTTCAAAATCGCTGTACGGTCCTTTCAAGTGGAGAAAGTATTGGACAAGTGGCCTCTCAAACTCTCGAAAGCATGCGAACCATTAATGAAGTTGTTTCACTTCCGATGATTCGTCCCTTAGCGGTTATGGATAAAAATGATATCATTTCTTATGCAAAGCGCATTGGAACCTACGAAATTTCTATTCGTCCCTTCATTGATTGCTGCACGATTTTTACTCCTAAAAATCCAATCACTAAACCTACTTCTAAACGTGCAAAGGAATATGAAGATCGGTTAAACTATGAATCCTTGCTACTAAATTGTCTTAGCTCTGTTGAAACCATCACTATTACTCCAGAGGGAGCCAATGGTGTAGAAGAAGATGCATTCTTCTAGTCGTTTTTATGAAAACGCTTTCGAGAAGGGTTGTCGAGTCTAACGATTTGTTGTACAATGTTTAGGTAAACTACAAGATAGGGGGATAACAAAATGCCAAAAATTATGGCCGTTAATGCTGGTAGTTCATCGTTAAAATTCCAATTATTTGATATGCCAAGTGAACATGTTCTTGTTGCGGGAGTTATCGAACGTATTGGTATGGAAGATGCCATCGTTACCATTAAGTATGATGGTAAGAAAAAAGAACAAGTTTTACCAATTAAGGATCATTCTGTTGCGGTTAAGATTCTCTTAGATGCGCTTATCAGCGAAAAAATTGTGGCGTCGCTTAGCGAAATTAATGGGGTGGGTCACCGAGTGGTTCATGGGGGAGAAGAATTTGCGCGCTCAGTCGTCATTGATCACCGCGTTGAATCGACCATTGATGAACTGCGTGATTTAGCTCCGCTTCACAATCCAGCCAATCTCACTGGATATCATGCGTTCCGGGATGCCCTCCCGGGCGTAGGACACGTTGCTGTTTTCGATACGGCTTTTCATCAAACCATGGAGGCTGATCGTTATATTTATCCGATTCCATATGAATTTTATGAACAATTCAAAGTTCGTCGTTATGGCTTTCATGGCACTAGCCATATGTATGTATCTCAACAAGCCATCAAAATGTTAGGCAATCCTAAAGAATCGCGTATCATTACGTGCCA
>CAZVZF010000079.1:0-4678 GCA_964631095.1 uncultured Eubacteriales bacterium | reverse complement strand
GATCCCACCATTAATCCTGAGGCAAGATTGATGGTCGCAATGTATTGACTTACTTCAGCAAAGGAATCAACCACCGTGAAGTTCTCTTCTCCCGATAAACGCAAGGCAGTGATAACATCATCCGAGCGAATGTCGGCTTGCGCAAACAAGGAATCCTCTACCACGCGAATGCGCGAGGAAGTATCCACTACGCCATTGCCTAAAAAAGCAATGACCAAGAATACAAAGGATAAAACAAGATTGAGGGCGGCACCCGAAAAGAGAACCAAGAATTTTTTCCATGGTTTGATACCATTTAAGGTACGTTCCAACGGAATCGGAGGGGTCTCATCCTCCGTAGCTAATTCTTCTTCGTTACGCGCTTGTTGTTGGTCATTTTCTCCGGCCATGGAGACATAACCACCAATCGGTAAAGCCCGAATGCTATAACGAGTCTCCCCTACTTTTTTCTGATAAAGTAAGGGTCCCATGAAGAGTGAGAACTCATAGACGTAGACATGAAACAATTTGGCCGTCACAAAATGGCCCATTTCATGGATAAAAATTAAAATCGATAGGCCGAGAATAAAATATACTAACGTCATGCGAGCTCCTCCTTCAAGATCTTCATTTGAACGTGCGCTTCCACGCGCGCCCAAGCATCGGCTTGTTGAACGTCTTCATAAGTCGAAATAGGGTGAACAAGATGTTCCTTCATGACTCGTGCCACCACTTCCACAATCTTAGGGAATGGGAGTTGCTGCGCCAAACATGCGGCTACGGCCACTTCGTTGGCAGCATTCAGTACCGCAGGAGCACTCCCTCCAGTAATTCCCGCCTGATAGGCTAACTGCAAGGCGGGAAACTTTTGCATGTTGACGGGTTCAAAATGCAGTTGAAAAGCCTGCGTCAAGGAAAGCTGTTCCGGATGGGATAAAGGGCGGGTTAAATGATTCAAGGCATACAACAAGGGAGTCTTCATACTGGGCACGCCCAATTGAGCTTTGATGACCCCATCTTGAAACTCCACCATCGAATGAATGATGGATTCACGATGGATCACCACTTCAATCCGATCATAGGGCATTTCAAATAGATGATGGGCTTCAATGATCTCAAACCCTTTGTTCATTAAGGTCGCACTATCGATGGTGATTTTAGGTCCCATCGACCACGTTGGATGATTCAAAGCTTCTTCCATCGTGCAAGCCGCCATCTTTGAAAGGGGGGTGTCACGGAAAGGACCTCCACTCGCGGTGAGAATGAGTTTGCTCACCTGGGTGATGTCTTCCCCCACGAGGCATTGCGCCAAGGCGGAATGTTCACTATCGACAGGATAAAGTTTGGCATTGGTTTTGGTAAGTACATCCCTGACCAATTCGCCTCCAGTTACTAAACTTTCTTTGTTGGCCAAGGCCACATCCATTCCACATTCCAAGGCCGTTAAAGTAGGAGCTAAGCCGGCAAAGCCAGTAATAGCATTCACCACCATGTCGGCATGACACGTGCGAAGCATGGCTAGTAACCCTTCGGGTTGACTAAAAAAAACGACCTCAGGATGGGTTGCCACAAGGGATGTGGGAACCTCATGACTCGTAAGGCATGCATAGCGTATAGAGGGATGACGGACAAGAAGTTCTTGAAGTCGCGTGAGGTTTTGGTGAACCGAGACAGCGACCAACACGAAGGGCTCTGGATGTTCTTCGATGATTTCCACGGTTTGACGACCAATGGAACCACTTGCTCCTAACAACGCTAGCGCCTTCATCATACAAAGACGCCTCCGGTGAAGAGAGCGTAGATGGCCACAAAGGTTAAGACATTGAACAACAAACTATCGACCCGATCCAAAATTCCCCCATGTCCGGGGAAAATGGTGCCAAAGTCTTTGATGTTGTAATGGCGTTTGATCGAAGAAAAGATGAGATCGCCACAAATCCCACTGATCGCCAAGAAGAAACTGATGACCAATACCACCCAAACATTATTGCCGGCGCCAAAGGGAAACATCACATAACTGAGGGCACCTAAAATGGTCGCAAAAAAGACACCACCAATTGCTCCTTCCCACGTTTTCTTGGGAGAAGTAATCGGCGCCATCTTATGTTTCCCAAAGAAATAACCCGTTAAATAAGCAAAGGTGTCACAAGCATAGGTGACGACCAAAACAAATAACAAGGTATTAATGGTGTTATCATGTAAGAAGCGAATAAAGATGGCCGCTTGTCCGGCCGTGGCAATAAAGAAGGTCATCGTGAAGTTATAGAAGATGTCGCCAATCGTGACATCGGGATGGGTGACTTCCAGTAGCAATAAAGCGATCAAGAACATGGCTAAGAAGACCACGTTCACCTGCACCAGAAAGGGACTTGGAATATCGACATAATGATGGTTGACATAAAAGATAATGAAGTTCCAGATGAAAATGACAATGGCGCCAAGATACGTCACGACGTGCAAGGCCGGTGAAGGTTGACGGTTATGGCGTACTTTCAAGATTTCAAAGGTTGCGCCCAACACGAAAAGAGTGGCCAAAGCGATGATATACCATCCACCTAGATAGACAAAAGGCGCCACAAAGGCGATGAGAATAATGGCGGTAATGGCACGTTGTTTCATCTTAGACACCTCCGAAGCGGCGGTTACGCGTCTGATAATTCGCGACAGCCTCATAAATTGTAGCCTTACTAACATCGGGCCACAATACTTCTAAAAACATTAATTCGGCATAAGCACTTTGCCACGGTAAAAAGTTGGATAGCCGTTGCTCATTGCTGGTACGAAGCACCAAATCCAAGGGAGGTAGTTCACGCGAACATAAGGCCTTGGCAAAGGTCGTTTCATCAATGTGCTCCGGCTGAAGCAAACCCGCCACACAAGCGGCGGCTACTTGCTTAGCCGCATGCACCAAATCACGGTGTCCCCCATAATTAAAGGCAAGATTGAGGATCAGTCCCGTCGAAGTTGCGGTTCGTCGCTCGACTTCTTGCAAGGTCTCTACCACCGTGGCTGGTAATTCGTTTAAAAACCCGATTATGCGTACCTTGACATTCTTCGTGGTCAATTCGGCTTCGTAATCACGGAAAAAACTTGGAACAAGCGAAAACAAGAAGTCGACCTCTTCGCGAGGACGATTCCAGTTCTCGGTGGAAAAAGTGAATAAGGTCATTTGGGCGATGCCCAGTTCAATGGCCGCATTGACAACTTGTTTGATGCGTTGAGCACCTTCGCGATGCCCCATGGTGCGAGGCATACCACGACGTTTGGCCCAACGTCCATTCCCATCCATAATGATGCCAAGATGGGCAGGGATGGGCAAAAGGGGGGAGACAGAAGCTCGTGGAAAACGTTTCATAAATCCCCCTTTCTCGACGCAAGACTAAATCGACATGATGTCTTTTTCTTTGGCACTGGCGAGGGCGTCGATTTTTTTAATAAACTCATCAGTGGTTTTTTGAACGTCGGCTTCTTCCCGTTTCTTTTGATCTTCGGGAATGGTCTTATCTTTCTTAAAGACTTCATTGGCATTGCGGCGAATGTTTCGAATCGCCACTTTAGCTTCTTCGCTTAATTTGCCTAAAAGCTTCACCAATTCTTT
Organism: uncultured Eubacteriales bacterium; assembly: GCA_964631095.1. Classification (GTDB taxonomy): domain Bacteria; phylum Bacillota_I; class Bacilli_A; order RFN20; family UBA1709; genus JBAYCP01. The sequence continues at coordinate 1,101 of CAZVZF010000079.1, read as the reverse complement.
GCGCCGTTCTTGAGAAAGCGCCGGAATGTTTAAACGAATGACAGTGCCATCGTTATTGGGCATCATCCCTAGATTGGCTTCAATGATGGCCTTTTCAATCAACTTTAAGGATTCTCTTTCATAAGGCTTAATCATAATTTGGCGGGCTTCCGGTACGGAAACTTGGGCAATTTCGCTTAAGGGTGTGGGAAAGCCATAATACTCGACTTTAATCAAATCAAGTAAGGCGGCATTCGCTCGCCCGGTCCGAATGGAATTGAGTTCCTTTTGGAAAGTTTCAACGGTTTTTTGCATCGAATCACTGAGGGCTTTAACGGTTTCTTTTGACATAGTTTCATTACTCCTTTCGTATTCTTGTCCCGATGGCTTCTCCATCGAGGATGCGTAGAATGTTACTGGGGTCGGCCATATTGAAGACGACCACTTCCATACCATTCTCCATACATAATGATACTGCAGTTGCATCCATGACCGCTAGTCTTTCTTGTAAGATAAAATGATAGGATAGTTCGGAATACATGGTGGCGGTATGATCTTTCTTAGGATCGGCACTATAAATACCATTGACCCCATTTTTAGCCATAAGAATCACATCGGCATTAATCTCGGCTGCTTTTAAAGCGGCAGCGGTATCGGTCGAGAAGAAGGGACTTCCAGTCCCCCCTGCAAAGATGAGCACTCGTCCTTTTTCCAAGTGACGAATGGCCCGACGACGAATATACGGTTCGGCCACCTCGTTGATGGATAGTTCGGTTTGCACTCGAGTATCAATCCCTGCTTGTTCCAAGACATCTTGCAAGGCCAAGGCATTAATGATGGTCGCTAGCATGCCCATGTAATCGGCATTGCAACGTTCCATCCCTACTTTTTGGGCAACTTTCCCCCGCCAGATGTTCCCTGCTCCGACCACGATGGCGAGTTCCACCCCTCGGGCAAGTACTTCGCGAATCGAGTTGGCCAGTGACACTAAGACCTGACGATCTAAGATTTCGTGTTCGCCTTGGTGGTGATCCCCTGCAAGGGCTTCTCCACTGATTTTCAATAAGACACGACGATAGGTTGATGGCATAGGCGACCTCCTCCGTTCCTTGTTAGAAAAAA
>CAZVZF010000078.1:0-4696 GCA_964631095.1 uncultured Eubacteriales bacterium | reverse complement strand
AACACCTATCAACAGGTTCAAGAACACATGCAAGCAGGCAGTGTTATGGGTGCCGTTTTATTGGATGAGTTGTTACAAGGAGTGGGCTATTATGCGGAACTTCAACGTCTGAATGAAACCGAGCGTTTGGACAACTTGAATGAACTCAAAAACTATTTGTTTAATACTCAAAAAGCCAATCCTGATTTGAGCTTAACCGAATTGGTTCAAGAGATTACGTTGTTAAGTTCTCAAGATGAAATTGTGGATGGAGACTATGTGTCATTAATGACGGTGCATACTGCAAAAGGCCTTGAATATCCGTATGTTTTTGTAGTGGGGCTCAGTGAAGGGACCTTTCCTAATCGGCGCGCGGTCGAAGAACGTGGTGGCGATGGAATGGAAGAAGAGCGACGGTTGGCCTATGTGGCCTTTACCCGGGCGATGCAACGGTTGTTTGTCAGTTATAATACCGGTTATAATTTTAGCTCTCAAACCTTTGGACAACCGTCTCGCTTTTTAGAAGAGATGGGCGTCGAATTGGAATCGTATTTCCAGCCAGGGAAAGTGACTCCTGCGGGACGACGAACAGCGAATCAAGCCTCTTTATCGACCGTCTCGACGTTGCTCAAACAAGGGATGGACTGGAAACTAGGCGATACCTTGGAGCATAGCGCTTATGGAGTGGGCGTGATTCTTGCCATCGAAGGAGAAGCTTTGCGCATTGCCTTTCATCCTCCCTATGGGGTGAAACTCATCTCACGGAAATTTAGTGGCTTGAAACGAAGTGGAGGGACTCAAGAATGAACCATGAATCGGATCAAACACGGATACTAGAATTACGGGCCTTGTTGGAGCGCTACAACTATGAATATTACCAGCTCAATCAATCCAGTGTTAGTGATCAAGAGTTTGATCGTTTGATGCAAGAACTGCTGGAGCTAGAACGACGCCACCCGGAGTGGGATCACCATGATTCTCCCACCCATCGTGTCGGAGGAGAAGCTGCCGAAACCTTTACTAAAATTGAACATAAACGAATGATGTTGTCCTTGGGCAATGCCTTTAATGAGGATGATTTGCGCGAGTTTGATGAGCGTATTCGGCTCGAATTGCATCAAACATGCGTGGAATATGTCTGCGAGCTCAAAATCGATGGGCTTGCGGTAGCCATGGAATATCAACAAGGTCGATTACGCTATGGGGCTACCCGGGGCGATGGGGTCATTGGCGAGGATGTGACGGCCAATGTCAAAACCATTCGTTCGCTCCCGCTTTCAATTGCGGAGTTGCGCACGCTCGAAGTGCGAGGGGAAGCTTATATGCCACGGTCCATCTTTGCGCAACTGAATCAAGAGCGAAGTCAGCAAGGGGACGCACATTTTGCCAATCCTCGCAATGCTGCGGCCGGTTCCTTACGTCAATTGGATGCGAAAGTTACTGCGAGTCGAAAGTTGGAAGCATTCTTATATTACTTTGTCAATGCGACTGATTTTGGTTTAACAACGCATGATGAGGCTCTCCAAGCCATGCGAAATCTTGGGTTTCGGGTGAGTGAAGATGCCCAAGTGTGTCAAGGCATTGAGGAAGTATTGGCCTACATTAAAACCTATGGGTTGAAACGACCTTCCCTTGATTTTGATATTGATGGGATTGTCATCAAAGTCAATCGGTTTCGTGACCAGCAACGACTGGGCTATACTGCCAAAACTCCACGCTGGGCAATCGCTTATAAATTTCCTCCAGAAGAAGTGGTGACAAAACTTCAAAATATTATCTTCACGGTGGGACGAACTGGGAAAATAACCCCTAATGCCGTATTGGAGCCCGTTCGAGTAGCGGGGTCCATGGTGCAACGGGCGACCCTTCACAATGAAGATTTTGTTGTTCATAAGGATATTCGCATTGGGGATTATGTGGTTTTGCGAAAAGCGGGTGATGTCATTCCGGAAGTCGTGCGCCCCGTCTTGGAACGACGGAAAGGAACCGAACAACCGTTTACCATGATTGATCGTTGTCCCATCTGTCATGAGCCTGCGGTTCGTCGCGGGGAAGAGGCGGCTCATTATTGTGTGAATCCTTTCTGTGAGAAAAAAATCATGGAAGCTTTAATTCATTTTTGCTCCCGTGATGCGATGAATATCGAAGGTTTGGGCGAAAAAATCATTGAACAGTTTTACAATTTAGGCTGGTTGCATTCGGTGGCCGACTTGTATCGCTTACCAGCTCATCGGGAGGAAATCATGAATCTCGAGGGGTTTGGGGAAAAGTCGCTTCAAAATCTTGAAGCGGCATTGGAACAAAGCAAACAAAACTCCATGGAAAAGTTGTTGTTTGGTTTGGGAATCAAAGAAATCGGGGCTAAAACCGCTCGGTTACTGGCTCGACGCTTTGGGTCCTTAGACGCATTGATGGTGGCAACAGAAGATGAATTACTGTCCATCCGTGACATTGGGGAAGCTTCCGTACGTTCGTTGCGCGCCTTTTTTCAAAACGAAGCCCAACGAAAGACTCTGGAAGAACTTCGTCAATTGAACATTAATTTTAACTATCACGGACAAAAAGAAGTGGTGCAATCGAGTTGGTTTGCCGGGAAAAGTGTCGTGTTAACCGGTACTTTACCGACATTAGGGCGCAAAGAAGCGACCTTATTGTTGGAAGAACACGGGGCCCAGGTAAGCTCAGCAGTATCGAAAAAAACCGATGTTGTTGTCGCAGGCGAAGCCAGTGGTTCCAAACTCGATAAAGCTCGTGAATGGGGCATTCGGGTGATGGATGAGCAAGAAATGCTTCGTTTGTTGAAGGAAGCTCCCCATGAAGATTGATGTGCATGGGTTACGTGTTCATGAAGCGATGAACCTCATTCGATTCAGCATCGATCAAGCGGTGGCACGCCGGGAGTTAACGTTAGAGATTACGCATGGTTTCCATGGGGGCGCACGTATCCAACATCGCGTCTTGCGACTATCCGCCGTCGATCATCCAGCCATCTTGCGCGTGCGTTCGAAGATTGATAATCCAGGCATCTCTATTGTGGAACTGCGTTGGTACGAAGAATAACGACCCTTGCTGGGGTCGTTTTTTCATGACAATCAAGAAAAACGCAAGCAACACGAAAAATAGCATTCTTTTTTTGTTGATGGCTATGCTACAATGGAGGCAAGGTTGGTGAAACTATGAAATTGAATGTGAAACGTACGTTTTATGTCGGCTTTGCCTTTCTCTTAATTTCGATGTTTTGGCAAGTCTATGATGCGGTCATTCCCAAAATCTTAATCAATAGTTTTGGATTGAACCAAACGTGGTCGGGCTTTGTGATGGCTTTCGACAACATCCTTGCCCTCTTCTTGCTGCCATTATTTGGCTCGCTTTCCGATAAGCGAAATACCAAGTGGGGCAAACGCACCCCGTTTATTGTGATGGGCACGGTCATTGCGGCATTGCTGATTACCTCGGTCGCGATCATTGATGCGGCCCAATTGACAGCTCTTGCTTCGGAAAGCATTGAACCCGTCTTGCGTTCGCAATTTGTGACTGGTGCTGCCGGCGACGTGTTGTTCGATGCTGCCTGGGCCGCCCGTCAAGCCGCAGTTTGGGAAGTCACGGTTGCGAATATTTTATACTTTGTTTTATTCATTGGGGCGTTGTTGTTGGTCTTAATCGCGATGGCCACCTTCCGTTCGCCGGCCGTTGCTTTGATGCCCGATGTCACTGTGAAACCCCTGCGTTCCAAAGCCAATGCCATTATCAATTTGATGGGGACAGCAGGAGGTATTATCTCGTTAGGTGTCATGGCAGTGTTAGCCAAAGATTTCCAAAGCTATGTCTTATTGTTCTTAATCATTGCCGTCTTAATGTTAGCGTTCTTAGGACTCTTCTTATGGAAAGTCAATGAACCTAAACTTGTTTCCATCATGGAAGAAGATACTAGGAAATTTGGCTTAGAAGAAGCGGCCGTCGAAGTGGATGCCCAAGGAAAAGAAACGATGGCTCCGGATGTCCGCAAGAGTTTCCTATTGATTCTTGCTTCCATCTTCTTGTGGTTCATGGGTTACAATGCCGCAACAACTAAATTTTCTATGTATGCTCAAATTGTTTTGGACACCGGCTATAGCATCCCCTTGTTGGTTGCTCAAATTTCAGCCGTTATTGCGTTCATTCCTATTGGGATTATCGCCTCCAAAATTGGTCGTCGGAAAACCATCCTTGCTGGGATTGTCATCTTATCTGGTGCCTTTATTGCTGGCTACTTTGTTACCCCTTCCAGTGCCTTCTTCATGTATGCCGTTTTGGGGCTAGCGGGTGTAGGTTGGGCCACCATCAATGTCAACTCCTATCCGATGATTGTGGAGATGAGTCGTGGCTCCAACATTGGAAAATACACAGGGTATTATTATACCTTTTCCATGGCTGCCCAAATCGTGACACCGATCTTCTCGGGCTTTTTGATGGATACCTATGGGATGACCATTTTATTCCCTTATGCCGCTGTCTTTTGCATCCTCGCCTTTGGCACCATGTTCATGGTTAAACACGGGGATAGCAAACCAATCCCGGCACCAAGCAAACTTGAATCCTTCGATAGCGACAACGATTAGTAGAATCGCATCGGACCGCGGAAATGCCCGCGGTCTTTTTTATACATTTATCTAGACTTTTAAAGAGGACTATACTATAATGGTAAAGCACTTAGTGAAGCAGTGTGACTCTTCGCCAT
>CAZVZF010000077.1:0-4740 GCA_964631095.1 uncultured Eubacteriales bacterium | reverse complement strand
CATTATTTGATCAATGATGCCGACGAGGCCACTACGGCAGCCCTTTATCAACAGCTGTTGGCTGCCCAAAACGCATAAGCCAGCTCTAGAATCAAAAAAGTCCGTTTCTTGATAGAGAGGCGGACTTTTTGTTTGGAGTTAGGATTGAGAGGAAGGCTTGCCTTCGACCCATTTGGCGCGGGGGCAACGTTGCAACAAGGCATCTCGAAACTCTTCTTTTCGTTCAGGGGAGAGGTGCAGGATAATCGGTTTGCCTTTCCGGGTGCCATACGTCAGTTTGATTCGATCGGTGGAAAGAGCCATGGCCAACATGTAGCCACGTACAAACTCAATCTCTTTGATTTCTTTGTAAGGGATACGATCGACAAAGGGGCCTCCACGGATGAAAAGATGGTCTTTTCGATCATCGAATTCATAATAAGTGACCAGATAGGTAATGATGAACAAGAATGCTACCACATAACCAACCACGACATTTGCCACCATAAACCATAATGTTTCTTCGCTAACACCGCCCACCAATTGGAAGATGGCAAAGTTACCAAGTAAAAGTCCGAGTAAGATAAGCGCAAAATAGATGATGCTGGTGCGGCGGTCACGCGCCGACCGATAAAGTTTTTTCTTCATTGAGGAACCTCCGGTGTTTGAAGTTTGTCATCGCGATAGACGATTACGAACGAATAAGGTTTTTGATGAACGAGACGTTTGGTTTCATAGCGCCATGGTTTCGTGTCTTGATATTCACGCGGTAATGTAGCAGGAGGCGCAACGATGGACTTGCTGGGGTCGAGGGTTGCTAGCACATCAATCAGTGCATCGAGAAACTCAAGGTCTTTGGGGTTTTTACTGTGTGAAGTAAAGATATACTTGGGCAACAGTGCGCGAATTTTCCGCAAGGAGTGGAGATATTGGACCTTGGTCAAACTATGATCAAAATACATCCATATGACACTATCGACAGTATCTCCTGCCAATAACAACTCATACTCGGGACAATACAAAGCCAAATCACCATCGGTATGTCCGGGGAAATAATGAGTTTGTAACCGCAATCCCCCCAAATCAAATTCCATCCCCGCCGCCAAAGGACGTAATTCCACCAAACGTTCGGGTTGTTGGATGTTTCTTATTGGAACAGGATACGAGGATAAGGTATTTAAATAAGAGTGAGAGAGTTCACGCCGCCGATTATTGTCCGACTGGGACAACTGACGCAAGGTATTGGGATGGCCATAAATGCAAGGGAATTGAGGATAACCCCCACTATGATCAATGTGGAAATGCCCGACAATGACGATCAGGGGAAGGGAAGTAATGGACTTCACAACACTAGCGATGTCTTCATACCCATAGGTGGTGTCATAGAGCAATGCGTGCCGTTCGCCTACGAATAAAGTCGCATAGACCCGAATGTCTTTGATTCGATACACGCCGGGTTTCCATTGTTGAATTTCATAATTGGATGGCATTCGGTGGTACTCCTTTCGTAGGAATCACGAGAAAAGCGGGCCGGTACCCAAGGGGCCGGCCCGGTAGGCGTTGTAGGATTATTCGAAAATGGCGACAGGGCGTGCCCAGCCTGCGGTACCGCCTTTTAACTTCACAGGGAAGACGGCAACTTTGTAACCAAAGGGTGGCAATTGATCGAGATTGGCTAATTTTTCGATATGGCAGTATTCATGAGTACGGCCCACTAAATGGCCTTCCCATAAGACGCTCTTATCGCCCGTTTCTTTGTATTTTTCGACAGCAACTTTGAAGGGAACATCCCAGCCCCAACCATCGGTGCCCATGACTTTGACGCCAAGTTCACAGAGATAAATGGTGGCTTCGGCGCTCATTCCAGCGTGGGCATTGAAGTAGTCGGGTTGATAAATCTTTTTGTCTGCATCGGTGCGGATTAAAACGATATCTCCTGGTTTAATGGTATATTTGATGCGTTTTAATTCATCGATAACATCTTGTTTGGTAATGGCATAGCCTGCTTCTTTGTGGTGGAAATCAAGCACAACGCCATCGCCATAGCACCATTCAAGTGGCACTTGATCAATGCTCTTAGCAGGTTTTCCTTCCGAGGTAGGTGCATAGTGAATGGGTGCGTCCAAATGGGTCCCGGTGTGCTCCCCTAAGGTGGCTTGACCGTTGGCCCATAGTTTACCATCGACAAAATCTTCCTTTTGTAAACCAAACATTCCCGCAGCTTGGATGGCCCCTTCGTCATGATAAATGCGTTTGAACGTTGCTTTTTCAGGTTCGCACGCTTCGGGGTCGGTATAAACGGCTAAATCAATAATTTTCTTCATCATAATTCCTCCTTTATATGATGGTAGACGGTACTTATAGTATACACGAATTAGGTCGTCTTTGCCCAACGTTTGAATAAGACGGCCAACCCTTGCCCGCCGCCAATGCAAAGCGTAGCGATGCCATAGGTATGGTTTTGACGTCTCATTTCATTCATTAATTTGATGGTAATCATTGTTCCTGTACAGCCGACAGGATGACCAATGGAGATACCACTTCCATTGGGATTGACTTTGGCAGGATCGAGCCCCAATTCGCGAATGCAACCCAAAGCTTGGGCAGCAAAAGCTTCATTCAATTCAATGCAATCGATTTGTGAAAGAGAAAGATGGTTTCGTTGCAGTAGTTTACGGATGGCAGGGACAGGACCCATACCCATCATCGTTGGATCAACCCCCGCAACGGCAGCATCCACAATTTCAACGAGAGGTTTAACCCCTAATTCGATGGCTTTTTCCTCGGTCATGACCAAAACGACGGCAGCACCATCATTAATGGATGAGGCATTCCCAGCCGTGACGATTCCGTGAGGATCAAAGACTGGACGCAGCGGTGAAAAATCGGCAAGAGTGGCTTGTTGACGGACGTTTTCATCTGCTGCAAACCAACGGTCTCCCTTTTTGTCTTTGATAAGGATCGGCAGAATTTCGTTTTGAAAGCGTCCCGCTTGGATGGCCTTGGTAGCTCGATGATGGGATTCAAGCGCATAGAGATCCAATTCTTCGCGCGTCAAATGATATTGACGGGCAATGTTCTCTGCTGTCATCCCCATTGAAACATTCGCAATGGGGTCATAGAGCGAATCGGTAAGCAAATCCACAACTGTTCCGTTGCCCATGCGATAGCCAGCGCGCATGCGTGGAAGAAGATAAGGAAAGCGTGACATGACTTCTGTACCGCCAGCGGCAACCACAGAAGCAAATCCGCATTTGATTTCCATATAAGCAGTAAGAATGGCTTGTAATCCACTCGAACATTGACGATTGACGCCTAGGGCGGTCGAGGTGACGGGAAGCCCCGCCATTAATGCTGCACCTCGGGCCACTAAACCACTTTCACGGCCAATTTGAACGCAACATCCCATAATAACTTCTTCAATTTCAGTCGCTGGGATTCGGGTGCGTTTGACCACTTCGGCAAGAACGAGTGCGCCAAGTTCGGTCGAAGTATAGTTTTGTAACGATCCTTGGAATTTTCCAATGGCAGTGCGAACACCACCGCCAATGACAATAGCTGACATATAAGCCTTCTTTCTAAGGCAAGTAACCTTGAAAAAAAGCAAAGTGGCTATGCTTAGCCACTTTGCCGTTTTTGTGAGGAACTAAGCGAGGACTTGATTGCCTTTTTCGGTCACGGAGAGTTTCCGTTTCATCAAGCCAGCTTCGTTGAGATAGCCAAACTTCACGAGTTTCGCAATCAAGGTGGAAGCTTTCAAGGAGTTCAATCCATGAGATTCCACATAGGCATACATAGCGTCTTTGCCTTCTTTGATGGCGGCGAGTAAGCCCGCTTCTTCAACGGTAATGTTGGCGGTGAGCAATTTATCTTCTTTTTCCGTAATGGTTGGAAGAAGTTTTTTGCCCGCGGCGGTGAGTTCAAATTTATAGAAATCAGCACCGAAGAGTTTACCGCGTTGAATCAAACGTTTTTGATCGAGAGATTCAATGAGATCATTGGAAACGTGAGAGTCGACTTGGAGATAATCGGTAATTTCACCCATGGTGTTGTAGCCTTTGCGAATCAAATCAAGAACGTGTTTTTCTTCGTCCGATGCTTTAACTCCCGCAGGGGCTTCACCCGTTAAGGTCCAGCTCTTTTCACCATAATATTTCGGTTTGGTGAAGATGGAGAGAATTAAGGTAATACCGAAGGAGAGAACGACGCCAAGAGCACCCGGATAGATTTTAACAACGGCGTTGAACGATGAGGTAACGGGTTGAGTCAAATCATAAATGGAGATACCGGCAATGACGGCGATGGAGACGAGCGAACCCCAGAAGGCAGCTTTATCCGTGGCTTTACGATAGTAGGCACCCATGAAGACCAAGGCAGCGCTCGGCCCCAAGAAGGCATTGGCAAACGCAAAGAGGTAGGATGGTCCGCCGGGGAAATAGGATAGGAAGTACACCATGACGGCCAAGACCACCATGACGACTTTCGAAGCAGTAACTAATTGTTTTTGGGTGGCTTTGGGGTTTAAGCGACGATTGTAGATGTCGCGGACAACCACGGCAGTCGCTCCAATGTGAGCGGTGGTGGCAGTGGAAACCGAAGCGGCAAGCGACCCAAGTAAGGCGATGGAAGCGACAAAGACAGGCATATTTTGTAGGACCGCTCCAAAGGCACCGGTAGCAGCACCCAAGGTTGGGAAGGTGGTTGTCGGTAAGAACGAACCAGCAAATGCACCAATCGCGATCAACATGGCGTTGATAACGA
>CAZVZF010000076.1:0-4746 GCA_964631095.1 uncultured Eubacteriales bacterium | reverse complement strand
TTATCTGGAACTTCATAGAGTAACAACTCCTTTCGTACTTTTATTATACATGAAAACAGACAAAAATAAAAGAAAATGCACCGGCTAGCGGTGCAAGAGTAATGTCATTTCGCGGAGAGTTTTTGCAGCAACAGCAGTGGATGCTCCACTGGTATCATAATGAGGAGATAATTCTACAATATCTGCTCCGACAATGTGACGTAAGTTCGTAAACGCTTGAATTGCGCCCAATAATTCTTTATAGGTAATCCCACCTGGTTCAGGAGTTCCAGTTCCTGGAAAAACAGAAGGATCAAGAACATCTAAATCGATGGTAATGTAAACAGGCTTATCCATCAATTGTTCAACGACTTCATCCAAACCTTGTAAATCAAACTTACGTAAATGCGTGTTTCCAGCAGCGGCCCATTGGAATTCAGAGGCATCCCCCGATCGAATTCCAAATTGGAAAATACGACCAGGCCCAACAAGATCGAAGCAACGACGTAAGACAGTAGCATGCGATAGTTTGCGGCCAAAAAACTCATCACGAAGATCAGTGTGGGCATCCAAATGAATAATGTGCAAGTCAGGAAATCGTTTGACCATAGCCTGAATCACTGGATAGGTCACTAAATGCTCTCCACCAATCATCATTGGCTTCTTGTGATCATCGATAATGGTTGCAGCTGTCTTTTCAATCACCGCTAAAGCCGCTTCCACATCACCAATTGGTAAATCAAGATCACCGATATCTGTAGTTGAGACTTCCTTTAAATTCATATCAAGATAGGGAGAATACCATTCGACGCCAAAAGAATCCACGCGAATGGCATTACCCGCAAAACGAGTTCCCGGCCGAAAGGACGTCGTGGCATCCATTGGTGATGAAAAAATGACCACTTTGGCATCTTCGTATTCGGCTGTACAACTTTGAAAAGATAAATCTACTTTTTTTAACATGACGTTTTCCTCCTAACGGATCCAATTTTCTTGGTCAACGATTTTAATATAGCCATTACCTAATTCGGTAATTAAAGTCGAGCCTTGACGATCATACTCATCGAGCATATCTAAGAATTCTTCAGAGATGATTTCTCCCGGAATGACTAAAGGAATGCCGGGGGGATAAATCATGACGGATTCCGCGGCAATCTCTCCCAAACTATCACGTAATAAAACATATTTTTCCGGAGCATGAAACGCTTCACGAGGTCGCACTGCGAAAAGAGGAAATCCATAATGAAACTTTGGAACAAGATAGCGGTCACGTTCGCCATAGTAGTCATAAGATATTTCTTCTAACGCATTAATTAAACGTTCCACACTTCGTTCATCGGTCCCAATCGAAAAGACTCCAAGAACCACGTAGGTTTCGGCAAGCTCCATTTGAATACTATATTTGTCACGCAACATATTAAAAATCTCAAAACCAGAAAAACCCAAGTCATTGACTCGAATAATTAACTTAGTGCAATCATGCCCTATTGAGCCTTTTTGAAGAAAATAATCATCAGGGTAGGCCTGAAACCCAGGAATTTCGTTGATTCGATCGCACGCATAATGCGCTAATTCAATGGTTTTTTGGAGCAATGTTTCTCCATGAAAATAGAGATTCTTACGTGCAACATCCAAACTTGCAAGGAGTAGATTACTAGGGCTAGTGGATTGTAGCATGCTTAAGATTGTTTGAACAACCATAGGTGTCACATATGGATTTTCTCGCATCAACAAAACAGAACTTTGAGTTAAGGAACCTCCTGTTTTATGAATGGATCCAGTCGTCAAATCTGCACCTAGACTTATTCCATGGGGGGGCAGTAACGGCGAGAATGCAAAATGGGAGCCATGGGCTTCATCCATAATAACGGCCATCTGATGTTCGTGAGCGAGATCAATGATGCGTTTGGCATCACTAACTACCCCAAAATATGTCGGATTAATGATGTAAATAGCTTTGGCATCGGAATGTTCTTTGACAGCTTTTTCGATAGCTTCATAAGAGACACCATTTGCAATACCTAGTTCATCATCAATTTCAGGAGCAACAAACACAGGGATTGCCCCACTAAGAATGAGTCCACTGATGGCCGATTTATGCACATTGCGTGGCATAATAATTTTTTCATGGGCAACAACAGTTGCCATAATCATCGTAATAATTCCGACGCTAGTTCCATTCACTAGAAAAAAAGCATAATCTGCACCATAAGCATCAGCCATAAGGTTTTGGGCTTCTTTAATAACACTTTTGGGGTGATTAAGATTATCCAAACCACGAGGCAAGTTTGCATCCATACGCATGGCATTTTCGCCAACACGAGCAGTAAATTCATCGTTCAAACGTCCGAGCTTATGCCCAGGAACATCGAATGGAGCAATATCGCTTTCTGCATAATTTTCTAATGCAGAAAAGAAGGGGGTGCGCTCGTGTTTGTTATCCGCCATGCTGAACCTCACTGCCTTTCATTTCTATTCTATCACACGCTCTTTTTCAAGCGGGAAAAATATGCTTGTAAACGTTCCACTTGATCAAGTTTTTCCCAAGGCAGATTTAAATCTTGACGGCCAAAGTGACCAAAAACGGCAGTGGCTTGATAGATAGGCTGGCGTAAGTGAAGCATCTCGATAATACTTTTAGGAGTAAGTGGAAATAAAGTTCGAATGGCTTGAAGTAACTGAGTTTCATTGACATGTGCGGTCCCATAAGTATCAATGGCAATGGATATAGGCTCTGAACGACCAATGGCATATGATAGCTGAATTTGAACTTTGTGAGCCAGTCCAGCCGCCACAATATTCTTTGCAATGTATCGTGCTGCATAGGCTGCAGAACGATCGACTTTTGTGGGGTCCTTACCACTGAAAGCACCGCCACCATGGCAAGCGGCTCCCCCATAGGTATCGACAATAATCTTTCTACCCGTCAAACCAGTATCTCCTTCGGGACCGCCTATTACAAAACGTCCTGTAGGATTAATGAAGACACGATAGTTATCATTTAATCCATATTGTTTCATAACAGGGCCAATAATTTGGGATTGAATATAGAAATGAAAATCATTATCTAAGGCATCTTCATCATGTTGAATGGACAGGAGCACTGTATGAACTCGAGGAAGCTTGGGATCACTGTAATCAATTGTAACTTGGGATTTCATGTCTGGGCGAGCCCAGCGAAAATCTCCTGATTTGCGCAAGGAATCCGCGCGCTCCAAAAGACGATGGGCCAAGAAAATAGCGAGTGGCATATATGTTTCTGTCTCATCGCAAGCATAGCCAAACATGATGCCTTGGTCACCAGCACCTAATTCTCCTAAATCACTTGAATGATTGACACCCTGTGCAATATCAGGTGATTGTTGCTTGATTACATTCATCACACGACAATGATCGGCGTCAATTCCATAGGCAGGATTGGTATAACCAATCTCCTTCAATGTACGACGAACAATCGCCTCGTAATCCAGATGAGCTTTGGTCGATATTTCGCCACCAACAATGAATAAATTGGTGGTAGCAAAGCATTCAACAGCAACTCTTGAATCAGGGTCAATGGCGAGACAAGCATCTAAAACAGCATCAGACACTTGATCACATAATTTATCGGGATGACCAGGTCCCACGGATTCAGAAGTAAATAATAGGGTCTCTTTTGGCATAAGTTGAAAATCGTGCATCGAAAAAACCTCCCTCGGTAACAAAAAACCTCCTCCGAAGGAAGTTCGTAAATCGTTTACTACTTCCTCTTATCGATCAAGTGCAATACTTGCTGGGGATTCGGCACCTTCTTTTGATAGGAAAGGGTTGCCACCACATCTTCGATTCCCTCAATCTCGTGGTTCTGAATAAGAGTTATTTTTTGTCCATTGACATTGTAGCGATAACCATCTCATTTGTCAACAAATATACGAACTAACATTATAAACCCCATACATTTTTTAGCCGGGATAACATTGCCACCGATACTAATGCGACGAGAATTCCTGCTACAACAGCAGCAATAATTAAAACAGGTAAATAATACATCATATAAAACGTATTATAGACAATGCTTACAACAAAAATTTGACCGATACTATGTGCCATTGCCCCTAGCACTGACACCCCAAAAATCGAACATTTTGTCCGACTTACAACCAGAAAGGTAACCGAACTTGCTAACAACCACCCTCCTACAGAAATCATAAAACCAGCACCAAATCCGGTGGTAAGCAAGGCTGATAAAAGAACGCGCAATCCACCTATCATCCAATAATCCTTCATTCCATAAAGAGCGAGAACGATAAGCCCTACCAAATTCGCTAGTCCGATTTTTACCCCAGGGGCAATCATAGGTAATTGCAAATAAATGGTTTCAATGTAATGAATCAAAACAGATACTGTCAGCAAAAAAGCCAAACGTACCATTTTGGAAGTTTTATTCATGGAGCCCACTCTCCTCGATAACTATAACGACCCGGTTAGGGGCACATACAATCGGTTGCCCAGGCGTCCCCACCCATCCTTGTAGCGAGCAAATATGATATCGCGAAGTTTCTTCGGCAACCCTTACCTTTCCGGTCGCATCAATTTCAATAATCATATCATCCAATAATGATGGATATTCGTTTTGTAATAAAGTATAGCTGGCTGACTCATTCAATGAATATGAGTGGGTCAATTCACCCATAATATAGACATTAGCATATTGAGCAGTCCCAGAAGGAAGAAAAAAAGGTAAAGCCGCCTGAAGAACGACCGTTACGAGAATAGCAAGGCAAAAAA
>CAZVZF010000075.1:0-4813 GCA_964631095.1 uncultured Eubacteriales bacterium | reverse complement strand
CTCCAATTGTCGTCAAGCGATAAATCACTCGACGAAGATGGACTTCCGTTTCCTTCCCAGGACGAATTCCTGGAATATAGGCACCAGATTTTGCAAAATTCTCGCTAATTTTTTGTGGATCCAATTGCAACCCAGTATAGAAGAAGGTGAAGACCAAAATCAAGACAATATAGATCATAAGTCCCCAAGGGACTCCTTGATATGTCTGAGAGATCGACAAAATCCGATACAATGGATTGCTTTGTGGAACTTGCAAAAAACTCATAATAATTGGGGGAGCAGTGAGAATCGAGGAAGCAAAGATGACTGGTATAACCCCTGCAGAGTTTAACTTAATCGGAAGAAATGCAATGTCTTTGGTACGGGCTTGAAAGTTTGTAGAAGCATATTGAATGGGTACCTTTCGGACTGCCCGTTCCATGAATACTACAAAAACCATCAATCCCAAATAAGCGAGCAAATACACTGAAAAACTAATAATACCATTGAAGACAGCTGCTGAGTTCGATGCATCCAAGCCAACAAAGTTACTGAATGCCTGTGAAATCTGATAAGGCATTTCCGCAACAATTCCTGCAAAGATAATCATTGAAATACCATTTCCAACTCCTTTAGCAGTAATTTGGTCAGCCATCCACATCAATAAAAACGTACCAGCAACAGTAATTAAAATCAAATAAAGATAATCACCCAAAACGAAGCGCCCACCACCTATCGGAGATAGTCCATAGTTAACCTCCATGGTGACAATAACACCGTACGCTTGAACAGCGGCGAGTAAGAGCGCTAATGCCCGAGTGGCATTATCTAACTTTTTACGACCTGCTGCGCCTTGTTTTGCGAGTTCTTCAAGTTTTGGCAAGACCCCCATCGACAGCAAATTGATTACAATGGAAGCGGTAATATAGGGAGAGACTCCCATAGCAAAGACAGAAAAATACTTCAGTGCTCCGCCGCCAAGAATGTTCATAAGGCCAAAAATATCTCCTGAATTCTGAATGTCGACATTTGTGACATCTACACGAGGTACCGTGATGGTCGATCCCAATTTAAAGATAAAGAGAACCACCAGCGTAAAAACGACGCGGTTCATCACTTCTTTATTTTTGAGAATCGAGGAGATTTTTTTCAGCATTTTAGATTACCTCGCATTTTCCTCCAGCAGCTTCAATGGCTTGCTGGGCGCCTTTGGAAAATTGATGGGCAGTCACTTCTAACTTCTTCGTAAGTTGACCTGATCCTAGGATTTTTACACCGTCACATTCCTTTTTCACGAGACCAACTTCTTTCAAAAGTGTTGGAGTAACGTGAGTTCCTGCATCAAAAACGTTCAAACGATCAATGTTAATGATCGCATAGACTGTTTTGTTCTCATTCGTAAACCCACGCTTTGAGATCCGGCGATAAATGGGGTTTTGCCCTCCTTCAAAGCCAAGACGAACTCCACCACCCGAGCGAGCGTTTTGCCCTTTATGGCCTTTTCCAGAAGTTTTTCCACTGCCAGAGCCGATTCCGCGACCCACGCGATGCCGTTCCGTTTTTGCGCCTTCTACATATTTAAGCGTATGCAATTTCATATGTTACACCTCCTGATTTGGTAAGGTCGATTACGACCGAATTTCCTTGACAGATTTCCCACGTAACGCAGCAATTTTGCCAATCGTCTTCAATTGTGAAATCCCATCAACGGTTGCTCTTACCATGTTAATGGAAGTGCGGGATCCATAGACTTTTGAGTAGATGTTCTTAATGCCAGCAAGTTCCAAAACGGCACGAACCGGCCCACCAGCAACAAGTCCAGTCCCTTCTGGAGCTGGTTTCAAAAAGATATTGCATGCTCCATATTTTGCAGTAATTGCATGGGGAATAGTGTCCCCTTTAACAACTGGGATCTTATACAAATTCTTTTTTGCTGCATCGAGTGCCTTGCGAATCGCATCAGGTACTTCGTTGGCTTTGCCAGTACCATAACCTACTGTACCTTTGCCGTCACCAATAGCGACGAGTACACTGAAGCGTAACCGACGTCCGCCTTTGACGGTTTTTGAAACGCGATTAATCGAAATGACTTGTTCTTGATATTGCTTTTCCCGATCGCGCCGTGGCCCACGACCACCACTCCGCCGTGAATCCCGTTGAGGGCGCGGTGCACGTGGTTCGGAGGGGGTTGGTTTGCTGACAGGCGAAGCGACAACGTTTGTTTCGTTAGTTTCCATTGCTTCTACCTCCTAAAATTCCAGACCGCCGGCTCTTGCCGCGTCCGCTAGTGCCTTAATACGGCCATGATACTGATATCCACCGCGATCAAAGACAACTTTTTTAATGTTTTTTGCCAATGCAACGTTCGCTAGTTCAGTACCAACTTTGGTTGCGGCCTCGACGTTACTGCCGCTAGGCATTTTTAAGCTAACAGAAGAAACACTTGCAAGAGTCACTCCATTAACATCGTCGATGAGCTGGGCATGAATATGAGCGTTAGAGCGGTAGACACTCAAGCGAGGGCATTCGGCAGTGCCCGAGATTTTGGCCCGGACCCGTTCGTGGCGTTTTTGACGCACTGCATTACTAGATGGTTTTTTAATCATGATGCATTCTCCTTTCCTGAGGTCTACTTCTTACCGGCTTTTTTGCCTTCCTTGCGACGGATGCGTTCGCCTTTATAAGCGATGCCCTTTCCAAGGTAAGGTTCTGGCCGGCGTACATTACGAATGCGAGCGGCGATTTCTCCAACCGCCTCTTTATCAGTCCCCGATACTTTAATATCCGATGGGGAAAGAACTTCAATATTCGCATTCGGCAAGGTATCAATGATAACAGGGTGAGAGTAGCCAACGTTTAATTGAACGCTAGTACCTTTCATAACTGCACGAAATCCAATACCTTTAATTTCCAATTGCTTAACAAATCCTTCGGTGACTCCAGTTACCATGTTGGCAACGATCGCGCGAACGGTACCGTGCAATTGTTTTGAATACTTTTCGTCATTGGGTCGTTCAACCAATAATTCATTGCCTTCTTGGCGAACAGTGACCAAAGCGTCAAAAGTCTTGGTGAGCGAACCTTTCGGTCCCTTCACCGTAATCGTGCCACCATCCACTGTCACATGGACATTTTCAGGGAGTACGATGGGTTTTTTTCCAATTCTTGACATGGTGTTACCTCCTACCAAACGTAGGCGACGACTTCGCCGCCGACCTGGTTTCCGCGCGCTTCGCGATCGGTCATTAGTCCTTTCGGTGTAGAGATAATTGCAACACCAAGCCCATTCAAGACGCGCGGTAAATCTTGGACATTGGCGTAGACACGTAGTCCAGGCTTCGAAATACGTTTTAGCCCTGAAATTACGCGATCATTACCAACGTAACGGAGGGTTAAAGAGAGTGCTTTCTTGTCGTCTTGAGAGACGGCAAAATCCGCAATGTAGCCTTCTTGTTTTAAAATCTTAGCAATTTCTACTTTGATTTTGCTTGATGGCATCACTACGGTTTGGTTTTTCATCTGATTAGCATTCCGAATTCGGGTAAGCATATCAGCAATCGGATCTGTCATTACCATATTTTTGTTCCTCCTTCCAAACCAGTGCTACCAGCTTGCTTTTTTCACGCCTGGAATTTCACCCTTATAGGCGAGTTCCCGGAAGCAGATACGGCACAATTTGAATTTACTTAAAACGGCATGAGGGCGGCCGCAGCGTTCGCAGCGGGTGTATTCTCTGACTTTAAATTTCTTTGGTCGGTGATACCGAACCAACGCTGATGTTTTTGCCATGTATATTCCTCCCTCACTTTGCAAACGGCATACCAAGTTCAGATAGCAATGCTTTTGCCTCTTCATCGGTTTTCGCCGTTGTCACGATTACAATATCCATCCCCCGGACTCGATTGACATTGTCATAATTGATTTCCGGGAAAATCAATTGTTCTTTAACGCCCAATGTATAATTCCCACGACCATCAAACGCATTTTTGTTTACGCCGCGGAAGTCACGAACGCGAGGCAAAGCGATATTTAATAATTTGTCTAAGAATTCATACATGCGTACACCACGCAATGTGACTTTGCAGCCAATAGCAGTGCCTTCACGCAATTTGAAGGTGGCAATTGATTTTTTCGCTTTGGTAATCACTGGCTTTTGCCCAGCAATTTGCGTTAGTTCTTTTACAGAATCTTCAAGAAGTTTGGCATTGCCTGTGGCATCGCCTACTCCAATATTAATCACGACTTTTTCAAGTCGAGGTACTTCCATCACAGAGGAGTAATTGAACTTTTTGAATAAGGTCGGTAGGACGGATTCGTTGTAGCGTTGTTGCATCCGATTTTTTGTCGTGCTCATGTTCGATTCCCCCTACTTCTTCTTTTTCTTGTCGACAGGATTTCCTGTCTTTTTATTAATCCGGATTTTTTTGCCTTCTTCATCGATTTGATAGCCAATCTTGACAGCAGTTTTCGCTTTTGCATCGTAGAAGACAACATTGGAAGCATCAATGGGAGCTTCTTTTTCCACAATGCTACCTTCAGGAACGCTTTGGGTGGGCTTACGATGTTTAATTTTGACATTTACACCTTTGACCACAACTTTATTGTCCTTCGATAAGACTTGCAAGACTTCTCCAGTTGCTCCCTTATCGTTTCCTGTAATGACTTTGACGGTGTCACCTTTTTTAATTTTCATCTATGGGCCCTCCTTATAGCACTTCGGGTGCAAGAGAAACAATTTTCATGAATCCTTCGCCCTTTTCGCGCAACTCGCGAGCCACTGGTCCAAAGACCCGAGTACCGCGTGGTGTTCCATCATCTTTGATGAGAACCACGG
>CAZVZF010000074.1:0-4837 GCA_964631095.1 uncultured Eubacteriales bacterium | reverse complement strand
AGCTTCCACATTAATCTCCTGATAATTGGGATTCACTGGAATCCATGGTTCAACTGTTGAGAATCCGGCATATGGTGTACTATTCCACTGCATCGGTGTTCGGGCGTGGTCTCTGCTTTTACGGCGAATTGCTCGCATGATATACCATTTAGGTATGTGTAGACGACGACTCAAGTGATAGATGCTATGAGTTTCTGTATCTCGATATTGATCCAAGGTGTTAAATGGTGCATTGGTCATTCCCAATTCCTGACCTTGATAAATATACGGAGTTCCTTGGTGAAAATACATCGCAACAGCAAGCATTTTCGCACTTTCAATGCGAAAGTTTACGGAAGAAGTATGAAATCGACCTACTGAGCGAGGTTGATCATGATTTTCCCAATACAAGCTATTCCATCCTTGATGCTCCATCATGCATTTCTGCCATTTTTCCATCACTTTCTTGAATCGAACCAAAGAAAATGGGCGCATGAGCCACTTAATGCCTCCCCAATTATCTACATCCATATGTTCAAAAGTGAACAGCATGTCGAGTTCTTTTCGATGTTCATTGACATATTGAGGAGCTTCATCAATCGTCATCATAACAGATTCTCCCACTGTCATAATATCATTAGGCTCTAGGACCTCACGATATAACTCTCGCAGATAATCATGAACATGCGGGCCATTTATAAAATGCTCTCTTCCAGTTAAGCCAAGTCGCTTTTTACCATTAGGCAAACCACTTTTTTTGCTAATAATTGTAATCACATCGCAGCGAAACCCATCAACTCCCAAATCAATCCAAAATTTCAAGATGTCTTTAAATTCATTACGGACCAATGGATTATCCCAGTTTACATCGGGCTGTTTACGTGTAAACAATCGCAAATAATACTCGTTGCTAGTACCAATTTTTTGCCATGCACCTTCTCCAAAAAAACCGGTCCAATTATTGGGAGGTGATGCATCCTTTCCTAATCGAAAAAAATAGTAGTTCCGGTATTGGCTCGTCGAGTTATGAAGAGCTTCCTGAAACCAAGGATGTTCATCAGAAGTATGATTCCCCACAAAATCCATAATGAGTCTCATACCTCTTTGCTTCATTTCGTTCTTTAAGGATTTCCAATCATCTAAGTTCCCAAAATCTGCTGCAATATCTCGGTAGTTTCGAATGTCATAACCATTGTCATCATTCGGAGAATCATATACAGGGCAGAGCCAAATGGCATCCACTCCTAACGATTGAATATAGTCTAATTTTGTGATTATGCCTTGTATATCCCCAATCCCATCATTGTTGCTGTCAAAAAAACTTCGAGGATAGATTTGATAGATTAATGCATCTTTATACCACCGGGTTCGATTCATTTCGATAACTCCTTTTTTTGAAGGCGTAAATTTAGAAAAAGAGAGAAAGCTTTGCGATATTCACCATTTACCAGTGCAAGAAGAAGATCGGCGAGTTGATAGGAAATCGCCCCTCCACCCATAGTCACAAAGAAACGCATTGGAGTATATGGAAGTGCTTCGATTGTTGCTTCATAAGGCGTAATACTATCTTTTCCGGTTGCTTTTTTTAGTTCTTTGATAGCTTTACGATATAGAATCTTTCCAACAAAGCGATCTTGCCAGAATGCAAGTGGCGTATCGTAAGTAATTTTTGTCGGTTCACGATATTCAAGTGAAGGAATTCTTCCTAATAATGCCACAAATTCTCGATCATCAAATCCCTTCGAAGGAGCATAATAGCTCGAACAGGCTTCGTGATAATCGGGTACTTTCCTACTTGATCCATCCAATGCAATCGTGCCACTTAATGAACAAGTCGTGCTCGAACCCCCTACTTGTATAATGTATTGTCCAGCTTCGATTTCAAATTGTTTAGTTTGAACATTATAGTATGTAAAATCTGATGGGGAAAGTGTAGTTTCAATGTGCTTAGTTTCATTAGGCAATAGTGCAATCTTCATTATTCCCTTTAATTCCTTGGTTGCACGAAAAAGTGGGCTATTTTTTGGACCTGAAACATAGATTTGAGCACTCTCTTTTCCGGCCATTGTTCCCGTGTTTGTTAGCGAAAAACGAACCTTTACTCTACCATCTTCCATAATTTCTGTTGACAAACTATCATATGAAAAAGTGGTATAGGATAATCCGAAGCCAAATGGAAATCGTACTGGTTTTTGAAAAGTATCATAATAGCGATAACCCACATAAATACTTTCCAAATAATGGACAGCATGATTTCCTCCTGGAAATGTTTGATAACATGGCGTATCTTCCAAATGAAAAGGATAAGATTCAGTTATCTTTCCACTTGGAGATACTTCTCCCCATAGTATGTCACCCATGGCACTTGCTCCAGCTTCCCCCAGCAAATGCATATGCAAGATAGCATCAACATCATCGTACCACGGCATTTCAATTACACTACCACCACTTAAGAGAACAATCGGACGCACGCCTTTTGCACTGAGTTGCGAGATTAAATCTAATTGAGCATTTGATAAACGTAAATGCTTGCGATCAACACCTTCGTTTTCATCATAATCGGTTAATCCAACAAATAATAATACTTGATCCACATTCTCCACTAATTGTAACGCTTCTTGAAGAAGCTGGGGATTGGATACTCCACGCAATTCATAGCCTGGAGCAAAGCTTATCTCTGGTATTCTTTTTCGCAAAATGTCTAAAGGCGTTTCTACGAATTTTGCTTGAACGTGGGAACTTCCTCCTCCTTGAATACGAGGAGTAGCTGCTAATTCACCAATGATGCCATATCGAATATTGGAAGAAAGCGGAAGTGCATTCGATGAATTTTTCAATAGAACCATTGATTCTAGGGCGATCTCTTTTGCTAATTGATGGTGTTCATTCCAATCAATTTTGTCGATTGGGTGGATACTTTGCGCCCGTTTTAAATCTTCTTGAGTAGTAAGAATTCGTTGAATCGATTCATCAATCGCATCTTCATGGATAATTTGATGTTTTACAGCATCAATTATTTGATTTGTCCCTCGACCAAGACCATAAGGCATTTCAATATCCAAGCCCGCCTGAAAAGCACGAACTCGATTGCTCACTGCTCCCCAGTCACTTATAACTAGGCCTTGGTATCCCCAGTTTTTCCGCAGTAAATCTCTCAATAATTCTTGATGTTCAGATGCATATGTTCCATTCACGCGGTTATACGATGCCATGACTGCCTTGGGTTTGGATTGATTAATAATCATTTCAAATGCTTTCAAATAGATTTCATGCAAAGCACGTTGATCGACAATAGCATCAATAGAAAAACGATAAGATTCTTGGTTGTTGACCGCAAAATGTTTGACACATCCGCCCACTCCCACCGATTGAAGCCCATCAATGAAGGCACTTCCAAGCGTTCCACTTAGCCATGGGTCCTCTGAATAGTACTCAAAATTTCTTCCACATAATGGCGAGCGTTTGATATTGACTCCAGGACCTAGCACAATATCCACTGAGGCTACCCTTGCTTCCCTCCCAATTGCCATTCCCATTTCCCGAATCAAATGAGCATTCATGCTACAACTTGCTGTTGCTGCTGGAGGAAAACATGTTGCAGGAATGGTGTCAGTCCCTGTCAAATTGTCAGTACTACTCACTTGTCGTCGAAGGCCATGCGGCCCATCACTTACTCGAATGGATTGAATTCCTAATCGTGTTAAATCCGAAAAGTGCCAGGCATCTTTCCCTTCACTAAAACGCGCTTTTTCGTCCAAAGACATTTGCTGAATGATTTTTACCATATGTTGATCCCTCATTGCTATTGTAACACTGAACAAAACCTTGCTCAAACAGTTCTTATTAAACGATTGAAAACCATGCTATAATAACTGTATTATTGTTACTAAAGAAAGGCGTTGATTTCATGGATTTTAAGAATAGCCCAATTATGTTTATTCTAGGTGGTATTGTTTCTCTTTTTGTGATTTCTCAATCTCTCTTCTTTTTATTAAAGGCATTAAAAGAAGGTAGGCGAATGGGAATTGATCCTCTTGCTATGCGCAAAGCGGCAATCTCTTCCATGATTTTCAGCATTGCACCCTCCATCTCCATTTTAGTAGGCCTGCTTGCATTGTCTCAAGCGTTAGGGCTTGCCCTCCCTTGGCTTCGCCTTAGCGTCGTCGGTGCAGTAACCTATGAACTACCAGCTGCGACGGCTGCGGCTGCAGCATTTGGCATACAAGGGTTATCTAATATTAGTGATCCTGCGATATTTACTGCAATTGCTTGGGTTATGACAATAGGTATTATCCCCTCGTTGCTGATTATCCCTTTGTTTTTAAAGAAAATTAACAAAGGTGTCACTCGTTTGAAACAAGGTGATGTTGTATGGGGTTCAATCTTTATGAGCGCGTTGTTCATCGGACTTATTTCTGCATTTTTAGGGATGGGTGTTGGAGGCGGTTTGCTTTCCATTTTAACTCTTCTAAGTTCTGCCATCATAATGGTTGGATTAGGACTTCTCATTAAGAAACGCAACCTAAAATGGCTTGAAACTTATGCAATTCCAATCAGTATGCTAGGAGCAATGGGATTAAGCCTGTTGTTCAGCACTGTGATTTAGGAGGCTAAAATTATGAAAAGCAAGCGAACTTATGAAGATTCAATTCATTATTATGGCCGCATCTGGATGTTAAGCGCTTTTGTTTTATTAATGGCAATCCCTGTCGTTATTGGATTCGCATTTTCAGCATGGCCACCTCTTGATAAGGTGCTTCTTGGCTTACTTGGCGTTGTACCTATGTTTTGGACTGTCGCAGTCATTGAAGTTCTAACCTTTTCTCCTATGCTCGGAAATGGGGGGACCTATCTAGGA
>CAZVZF010000073.1:0-4844 GCA_964631095.1 uncultured Eubacteriales bacterium | reverse complement strand
CCTGGTATACCCGTGGCGTTGATGTTATCTTTGCTTGCGCCGGTGGTTCAGGAACAAGTGTTATGTCCGCTGCCGCCAATAAAGACAAATGGATGATTGGGGTCGACGTCGACCAATCCGCTCAAAGCCCAACAGTCTTAACTTCTGCGATGAAAGGCTTAGGCACTGCCACCCAACTCGCACTCAACGACTTCTATTTCCATGATTTCTCCAGAGGTGGAACTCAATACTATCTCTCGGTCGATAATAATGGTGTTGGTTTACCAACCGAAAGTTATCTTGTCGAAGAAGCAACCATCGATCCCTGGAGATTTGAAAACTTCACGAAAGCCGAATACGAAGCACTTTATCAAGACATCATTGATGGCGAGATTGTGCCTCCAGGCGACTATGCTGAACTCTATGCGTACGTTGCAGTCTTAGGTTATACTTTATTAATCTCTGGCGAACAAATGACCGCTGCCCCAGCAACCAATTAATTCTTTTTACGATGAGTAAGGGAGGGAGTTTTCTCCCTCCTTTTTCAAAACTCTACCATGAGAGGAGCGATAATCGTGGACTATGCAGTAGAAATGCTTCACATCACCAAAACATTCGGGACACTCGTTGCTAATGATGATGTCACCATCCAAGTTAAAAAAGGTGAGATTCATGCCTTGCTTGGTGAAAATGGTGCCGGTAAATCGACTTTAATGTCCATCCTATTTGGTCTTTATCAAGCTGAAGCAGGAACCATCAAAGTCAATGGGAACGAGGTGCGTATCTCCAACCCCAATGTGGCCACAGATTTAAAAATTGGGATGGTCCATCAACACTTTAAGCTTGTGGATGTTTTTAGTGTCACTGAAAACATCATTCTTGGAATGGAACCCAATCAGCATGGAATCATCAACCGCACGCTCTGCGAACGCGAAATTGCTCAACTCTCTCAACAATATCACATGGAAGTCAATCCACGTGCTTTAATCCGTAATCTCAGTGTCGGGATGCAACAACGCGTGGAAATCTTAAAAATGCTCTACCGTAAATCCGATATCTTAATCTTTGACGAGCCGACTGCAGTCTTAACACCTCAAGAAATTCTTGAATTGATTAAGACCATCAAGGCTTTTGCCGCAGCCGGGAAAACAGTCATTGTAATCTCTCATAAACTCAATGAAATTAAAGCCATGGCTGATCGTTGTACCATCCTTCGCAAAGGAAAAGTTGTGGCAACCGTCGATGTCCCTTCCACCAGCATCGAGAGTCTTGCAGAAATGATGGTGGGACGCAAAGTTCTTTTTGAAGCCCACAAAAAGGAATCCATTCCTGGTGAAATTTTACTTGAAGCGGAGCATCTTTCCATTCTCGATCCTCAAACGAAACATCCTGTTGTAAGTGATGTGTCGTTCGAGGTACGGCGAGGAGAAATTGTATGCATCGCTGGTGTGGATGGCAATGGTCAATCGGAACTCATCAAGGGGATTACCGGACTACTTCCTCTCCACCATGGTTTCATCCGCTTATTGAATCACGAGATTGGAAAAGTATCCATCCGCCATCGGTTGGAAACCGGAATGGGCCACATTCCCGAAGATCGTCAACGTCATGGGCTTGTTCTCGACTACACCATGGCTGAAAACATGATATTAAACCGTTATCACCAACCCGAATTCCAACATCATGGAGTGATTCAAAAGAAAGCAATGATTGCCCATACCGAAATGCTCATCGAGCGTTTTGATATTCGTAGCAGTGAGGGTCCTCGCACCATGGCGCGTAGCATGTCCGGTGGGAATCAGCAAAAAGCTATCCTTGCTCGTGAAGTGAGCCGAAATCCAGAAATCTTGGTGGCGGTTCAACCCACAAGAGGCTTGGATGTCGGTGCCATTGAGTTTGTTCATCAAGAACTACTCCGGCATCGCGATAGTCAAAAAGGAGTTTTATTAGTTTCGTTTGAATTGGAAGAAGTGCTGAACATCTCAGACCGTATCTTGGTCATGTACAATGGACAAATTGTTGCCAGCTTAACAACCAGTGAAACAAATAGTGAAGAACTGGGCTTGTACATGCTTGGGGCAAAAACGAATGGAGGATCCAACCATGAAACCCACTAATACCACTGGCACCTCATGGATGGGGCATCTCAATCGCTTGACAGAGTCTTTAGGTAATTGGATCACCCATGGATCCACGACCCGAAAAATACTATCTAGCGTGCTTAGTATTGTTCTCGGACTCTTATTTGGTTTTATCACCATGCTGATTGTCAATCCTCAAGAAGCCGTGGAAGCGATGCGCTATCTCTTGTTTGGTGGTTTTCTCCCTAATAATCTCTATAATTTCTTATTCTACTCCATCGTTCTCGCGGCCCCGATTATTTTAACTGGCTTATCCGTTGGCTTCGCTTTTCGCACTGGCTTGTTTAATATTGGTGCATCAGGCCAAGCATTAATTGGTGGCTTTGTGGCCATTTGTGTAGGATTGCTTGTTCCCATGCCAGCCCCTTGGCATTTTATCGTAGCTGCCCTTTCCGGCATGGTTGCTGGAGCTATTTGGGGAGGGATTGTCGGATTATTAAAAGCATATTTTAACATTAATGAAGTCGTTTCTTCCATTATGTTAAATTACATTGCTGGTTATCTTATTAGCTATCTTGTAACCACTCCCGGAGTCTTTGACATGAACCGCAACTGGACTAAAACGTTACCTGATACCGCCACCACGCCAACACTTGGTTTAAATACAGTATGGCCTGGTTCACGCTTTGACATTTCCATCTTCATCGCCATCCTCGTGGCGATTGTGATTTGGTTTGTCTTGCAAAAAACAACCCTTGGATTCCAATTAAAGGCGGTTGGTTTCAACAAAGATGCCAGTCGTGCCAGTGGCATTCAGTACCGGCGAAACGTTATCATCTCCATGATTATTGCGGGAGCGTTGGCAGGTCTTGCCGGATCAATGATTTATCTATCGCCTCGAAATGTTCGAATGCGTACAACCTTTCTCATTTTATCGGAGGGGTTTACTGGTATTTCAGTCGCTCTCTTGGGGATGAGTCATCCTATCGGTATTGTCTTCTCTGGTCTCTTTATAAGCTTTTTAACCCGCAATGGATCGCTGATTAGCCTTACTACCATTGCCCCGGAAATTACCGATACCGTCATTGCCATTATCATATATTTCAGTGCATTGTCAGCGTTGATGATGGATGTTCTAGGGCGTATGCTCACTCGTATCAAGAGTAAACGACTTCAATCATCCTCACAACCCCCTCATCAAGAGGTTCCCCCAACAACTGGAGGTGAGCAATAATGGATGCCTTTTATTTCATTGCCCAACAAACTTTTTCAGTCATGGTTCCCCTCATGATTGTCGCCTTGGGTGGTCTCATAAGTGAAAAGTCAGGGGTCGTTAACATAGCCCTAGAAGGGATTATGATTATGGGTGCATTTGTTG
The DNA here is from genome assembly GCA_964631095.1 of uncultured Eubacteriales bacterium. GTDB lineage: Bacteria > Bacillota_I > Bacilli_A > RFN20 > UBA1709 > JBAYCP01. The sequence goes on along the minus strand of CAZVZF010000073.1, from coordinate 1,406 downwards.
GCATTTATGTCATTTCCCTTTTGCAAGCCAATCCGAACTTATCACCAAGTCTTGTGCTTATTCTTGGTATTGTGGTGGGAGGAGTAGTCGGCGGAATCTATTCGTTGCTCCACGCACTTGCCTCCGTCAACATGAAAGCCAATCAGACCATTAGTGGGACCGCTCTTAATCTATTTGCTCCTGCGTTTGCCATTTTCGTCGCTCGCACAACCATTGGGGGTACTCAACAAATTGGTTTCAACGCTAATTTCCGTATCAGTGAAATTCCCTTCTTCAGTCAAATTCCCTTCTTGGGCGATATCTTCTTCAAAAACACCTATATTTCATTCTATGTGGGACTATTCATCTTACTTCTTGTGGTGTTTGTCTTGCATCGCACCAAAATTGGCTTACGCATCCGTGCCTGTGGTGAGAATCCACATGCCGCCGATGCAGCGGGTATTAGCATTGCTAAAATCCGTTATCTAGGGGTTGTCACTTCGGGAATCTTCGCAGGCATGGGTGGCGTTATCTTAATTGCCACCGCCTCTTCCAATGAATTCAACGCCACCGTTTCGGGGTATGGCTTTCTTGCCCTCGCTGTCTTAATCTTTGGAAATTGGAAGCCTGGCCGAATTCTGCTGGCCTCTTTATTCTTTGGATTGATGTCCAAATTATCGGCAGCTTATTCCTTAATTCCTTTCCTCAACAACCTAGGACTCCCCATGCAATTTTACTTGATGATCCCTTATCTTGCGACCTTAATCGTCTTAATCTTAACTTCCAAAAATTCCAATGCTCCCAAAGCAAGTGGAGAAATCTACGACAAAGGAAAACGTTAAAAAGAACTGGGAAACCAGTTCTTTCTTATGCTTATTGATGATGGTAGTTGTAAGCGGCTTGAACGAAATCGCGAAACAGTGGATGCGGACGAATGGGGCGTGATTTAAACTCCGGATGGGCTTGAGTGGCTACAAACCAAGGATGATCCTTGAGCTCAATTATTTCAACAAGCTTCCCATCGGGACTCATCCCCGAGATGCAAAATCCATGCGCTTCCATAACATCACGATACATCAAATTAAATTCATAACGATGCCGATGACGTTCATTGACCTCCTCAGCCCCATAGGCAACATAGGCCTTCGTTCCTGGAGTGAGGATGCATGGGTAATTCCCCAGTCGCATGGTGCCACCTTTTTGAACCACTTCCCGTTGTTTGGACATTAAAGTAATGATGGGTGTGGGCGTATTTTCATCCCATTCGGTGGAATTCGCTTCATGAAAACCGCAGACATTTCGGGCAAACTCAATCGTTGCAAGTTGCATACCTAAACAAATGCCAAAAAATGGAATTCGATGTTCACGTGCATACTGTGCGGCAAGAATTTTGCCTTCGGTTCCTCGGCCACCAAAGCCCCCTGGCA
>CAZVZF010000072.1:0-5008 GCA_964631095.1 uncultured Eubacteriales bacterium | reverse complement strand
CCGATGGCGAAGACGCCATTGCCATGGTCAAAACATTTAGTAAGGAGCATCACTATGAAGAAGTGTATTCTGGCGATTGAAACGAGTTGCGATGAAACCAGTGCTGCCGTACTGGTTGATGATCGCACTTTGCTCTCGAACATCGTTTCCAGCCAAATCAATGTGCATAGTCATTACGGTGGGGTGATGCCAGAAATTGCCAGTCGTCTCCATGCCGAGCAGATTACCCTTGTGCTCGAGCGAGCCTTACGGGAATCGAATCTCGACTACAGCAAGCTCTCAGCGGTTGCCGTGACCGCTGGACCGGGATTGATTGGCGCCTTGCATGTCGGCTTACAAGCCGCCAAAGCCATTGCGATTGCCTATCAGATTCCATTGATTGCGGTTCATCACATTGCGGGGCATATTTATGCCAATCACTTCCTCGGAACGATGGACTATCCTAGTTTGGCGGTGGTGGTTAGTGGTGGGCATACCGAACTCGTCTATATGCCCCACGAATTGGAATTCCAAATTATTGGGCGTACCCAAGACGATGCGATTGGGGAAGCGTATGACAAAGTGGCTCGGGTGTTAGGACTTCCTTATCCAGGGGGGCCCGAAATTGATCGTTTGGCGCGTCAAGGGGTTCCTTCGTACGTCTTACCTGCGCCAAAAACCGACCATCCGCTCAATGTGTCCTATAGTGGTTTAAAAACCGCTGTCGTCAATTTAGTCCACAATGCCGAACAACGAGGCGAAACGCTTCGGGTGGCCGATGTTTGTGCGTCGTTTCAAAAACGAGCGGTGGATATGATTGTCGATCGATTGTTAATCGCGTTGCATCAATATCCGGTTCAACAAATTGTGGTAGCAGGCGGGGTTGCCGCAAACTCGTATTTACGTGAATCATTACCTCGTCGTGTGCGTGAGGGTGCACCTCACATTGAAGTCTCGATTCCCCCATTTTGGTGTTGTACGGACAACGCAGCCATGATTGCCGTGTTGGCCAGTCGTATGTATGATTTGGGCCATTTCGCGCCGCTGGATCAAGGAGCGGATCCCGATTGGTCCATTGAAGATTTCTTGCCCAATCCAAAGGAGTGAATCAAATGAGCAAAATTCCAATAACGACCATGGATCGTTATCCGCTGTATCTACGGGTCTTTCATATGTTAAAAAATCGAGGAGTTCAACGGGTCATGTCGTATGACATTGCCCGCGAGATGGACATCGATGCCGCCACCGTCCGCCGTGACTTTTCCTATCTTGGACGTTTGGGACGTCAGGGATATGGGTATGATATTGATGCCCTTATCCAACGCTTTACCCAAGAAATGAAAGTGGAAGGGAATACCGATATTGTTTTATTTGGTGTGGGAAACATGGGCCGCGCGTTATTAAAATACAACTCGTTTCTCAATAAGACTGGGAATATCGTTTGTGCCTTTGAAACGGACTGGGCCAAAATCGGCGGGACCGTCGAAGGAGTTCCTATTTACCACTTGAGTGATTTGCCTACCAAATTTCCCTCGGGCGTTCAAATTGCCATCATGGCCATTCCTGGCGCATACTTGCAAGATTTGGTTGATGAATTAATCAGTCTTGGGGTGCGCGCCTTTATTAATTTTTCTGATGGAGACATCCGTGCACGCAAGAAAATCATTGTACAGAAAATTGATTTAGTCGCTTTGATTCAAGACGTGGTTTATCGTTTCAAACAAGCATAGACAATCAGAGCACATCCTTTTATAATAAAAGCAAGCCGGCTCCGCCGGAGCTACCAAAGTGGCAAGAGGCGAAGGAGAGGGGAACCCCTTGACAACCGGCGTCTCTTTTTCACAAAGCAGGAGGGAAGAAGATGTTGGAATTTAAAACCGTTCGTGAATTATATGAAGCCGCCTATCAAGGCAATGCCCTTGAACTCGATGCCATTGACCAAGTGGAACTACAAGGGTGGGTTCGTACCAATCGCAACAACGGCTCCATTGGGTTTATTGAACTCAATGATGGAACGTATTTTAAAAATGCACAACTCGTGTATGGTCAAGACATTTCTAATTTTGGTGATGTTACCAAATATGCTACCGGCACGGCGATTACCATTGTCGGCGCCTTTGAATTGACACCCCAAGCCAAGCAACCTTTTGAAATCAAAGTCAAGAATATAGTGCTTGAGGGCGAATGCGCCGCTGATTATCCCTTGCAGAAAAAACGCCATGGCTTTGAGTTTTTACGCGACATTGCTCATCTTCGCCCTCGTACCAATACCTTTAGTGCCGTTTTTCGGGTGCGCTCGGTACTCTCTATGGCCATTCATGAATTTTTCCAATCGCAGGGATTTGTGTATGTGCATGCCCCCATCATCACTGGTAATGATGCGGAAGGTGCAGGAGAAGCTTTTGTGGTGACGACTCGGCAAGACAATCATTACGAAGAAGACTTTTTTGGCAAGAAAGCGAGCCTAACGGTTTCGGGACAACTGAATGCGGAAGCCTATGCCTTAGCTTTTCGGGATGTTTATACCTTTGGCCCAACGTTTCGCGCTGAAAATTCGAATACCGTGCGACATGCTTCAGAATTTTGGATGATTGAACCCGAAATTGCCTTTGCGGATTTGGATGATGACATGGAATTGGTGGAAGATATGGTCAAGTATTGCATCGATTACGTACTGGATAACTGCCCTGCCGAGATGGAATTTTTCAATCAGATGATTGACCCTAGTTTACAAGAACGCTTGCAGCATGTGATGCAGAGTGACTTTGTTCGGATGACTTATACCGAAGGAATTACACGGTTGCAAGAAGCGGTTCGCCAAGGCGTAACTTTTGAGAACCCGAACATTGTTTGGGGGATGGATCTTCAATCCGAACATGAACGCTATTTATGCGAAAAAGTCGTTCAAGGCCCGGTCTTTTTAACCGACTATCCTAAAGACATCAAAGCGTTTTATATGCGCATGAACGACGACAATCAGACGGTTGCTGCTTGTGACTTATTGGTGCCACAAATTGGCGAACTTGTCGGTGGCTCACAAAGAGAAGAACGCTACGATCGCTTGGTTCAACGTATGGAAGAACTCCATATGTCCACCCAAGGGCTGGAATGGTATTTGGACCTTCGCCGTTATGGAGGCGTGAAGCATGCCGGTTTTGGACTTGGTTTTGAGCGCTTCTTAATGTACATTACGGGCATACAAAACATTCGTGATGTGATTCCGTTTCCTCGTACGCCACGGAATCTACTTTTCTAGGCGACGAAGGGAGTGGCAGGCATGGCTCGTACCGAACAAGAAAAAGCAGTGGCGCGACGTCGGATCAATGGTTTGATTCTTTTGATCGATGTTTTACTGCTTCTTTATCTTGCTTTTTTGGCGGCTCGTGCTTGGATTCCTGGGCTTGATGAGGCAATCACGGCATGGTTTCATTAAACAAGGAACAAAGCCCCCCATCCTCCATCGATACGTGGTTGGTATTGGATACTGAATTTGTTTCCTCACGGGCGGGGAACCAACCCTTTCAGGTAGCCATCTTTGCCTATCGCTTGGTGAATCGTCATTTAGTGAAGATCAATGAATTTTCCGTCTATGTGTTGTTGAAGCATGGACTTCAATTGAATTATTATGCAAAAAAAACCACCGGTATTACAGAGGCCAAATTGGCACGATATGGCATATTGCCGGCTGATGCTGCCATCCAATTGTTGCAGTTTTTATTGATGTATCCTTTTGCGACAACCGCCTTAGTAGGGTGGGATCCCACTAATGATAAACGGATGTTGCATTTGTTGCTAAGTGCCGAAGAGGAGTGGAGTGAAATTGCTCGCTTGTTTCCCTGGATTGACATCTCGGCCTTTTATTTGTATCGCAGTGAAAAAGGAAGCTTATGTACGCCCTCCTTAAAAGATGCCTGTGAACTCGAAGGGCTTACGGCCCTCGATTATCACGATGCCGAAGGGGATGCCCTTGCGACCGCTAAGTTACTGGAAGTCTTGTTGGTACGCCATGGCGTGGAGCATGTCCTACGCTTAAAGCGTCCCGAACGCAAGCCACGTTATCGCAAGCAACGAAATGGAACTAGTACGATTTCCCCTTCTCCAGAATCTCAAGAAAAAAGTGACCAGTAATGGTCACTTTTTGGATGCTTGGGCGATTTGTTGGCGCAGGATTTCGGCCACATGACGGGCTTGACCGATAAATTCGAGTTTATGACGGCGTTGGGCGGTGAGTAGCACGACATTGCCACTTTCGATGCGTACCCCGGTGATGTCGGTCAGCAACAGGCGAACGGGTTCGTGAAATCCTTGCAAACGAGGTTGTGCATATTCCACTTGGGTGGTCGTGATGGTGAGATAGGTAAGGGCCGTTTGGCGGAGCACCAACACCAACCACGAAGCCACTAAGCCCACCTCCAACAAGATGGCCGGGAGCAGCAATTCTCCGAGCATAGTAGGATCGTAGAAGGAAAAGGAAAGTAAGAAAATCATGACGAGTAAAGCAATGGCAGCATTGGAATTACCAATGACTTTCCATGCCGAGCCCTTGGCATGATAGACGAGTGTGGAAGAAGATTCCATTAGGATTTCACCTCCGGATCCAAAGAAGCTTTGGCTGGTCCAAGATCTTTATGAAAGGCCGAGACCGCCACTTGCCGTGAACGATTCAAACGAGCGATAAAAATGAGCGTTTGACGCATCCAATTCAATACACACCAGACAGCAATGACCAGCGTCACATACGTCACATAGCCATCGACAGTTAAGTGGACCACCGGTTCACGAGTGATGGTGGGCCAATCAGCAATCAATTGGATGCCAAAGAAGGTTTCCGTAGGCCAAGCGAGTTCCAAGTGCAAATCATGCAAAATGGCGAGCGGGGCATAAAAATCAAGCCCTCGTAAAGCATAGAAATAGAGTGCGAGTCCGGCGAAGACCAGGATCATAATCCGCATCAACCAACGTAAACCAAGATATAAGGTTTTGCTTTCACGACGAAAGACATAGCGATGAAATGCCAAAGGATTGGGAA
>CAZVZF010000071.1:0-5011 GCA_964631095.1 uncultured Eubacteriales bacterium | reverse complement strand
GACTGCGATTGTTGTTTTCAATATCAATCACAAAGGCGCGATCAATCTTCACAAGATCCACTGGGATTTTCTCTAACAGATTGAGTGAAGAGTATTCGGTACCAAAGTCATCAATGGCAAAAGCAAATCCTTTTTGCTGCAAGCGCGTGACAATGCCACTTACTAAATCAAAGTTCTTGGCCACAATCGCTTCGGTAATTTCGAAACGAATGGCCGAAGAAGGAACTTGATACTCGGCAAGAATGGAGGTCACATCGTTCTCAAATTGAGGATCGACCAATTCGAGGTAAGAAAGGTTGAGACTGATGGGGCGAGCGTTGGGCAAGGGGAAGAGATTTTTACCATGTTGTTGATAAAATTCCGCTGCTTTTCGTAAGACGGCACGTCCCATGGCAGGGAGGAGTCCCTTTGCTTCTGCGAGAGGCAAAAACTCTGCAGGAGAAATATAACCGCCTCCCTCAAAGGGGAGACGCACCAAGCCTTCCACAGCTTCATAACGCTTGGTGATGACATTGTAGATGGGTTGGAAGTGTAATTCCAAGCGCGTCGTTTCAATGGCTTGGATGAGGAGTTTCAACACTTTCTCGCGGCGCGCCTCATTAGCTTTTTCGTCGCCTTCATAATCGAAGACTAGGTTCATCCCTTGGGCTCGTGCGGCGTCTTTGGCTTGGAGAAGGGTGGAATCCAAGGCGGCAATTTGATTGACTATACGAGGATAACCGACGGTGATGACATTGAAGTTCAACCGTTTTTCTTTGCCATCCACCTTCATGGACTTACGTAGCAACTCCAACAAACGAGTAGCCGCCTCACTGGCCGCATTGGCCGTAGCACCGGGCATATGGATGATAAACATGTGTTCGTGGAAAAAGAACAAAGAGGATACAAAACCGAGGCTGTGAATGCGTTGCATCGTGGTAGCAAGAATTGTATCCACGATGGGAGATTCTTCCTTCCAATCGAGTTTGACACTATCGACCAGCAAGAAGTATCCAGATTCTTTACGGGAGGCAAAGCGCGGTTCGAGTTTGCGGAAGAGCACTGCTTCGGTTTCCAAGGGGAGTCGTGATTGGACTTTGGTAGGAGTGACTTTGGCACTGATTGGACTGGGTTTCACTACTTCTTCCATTAAGGGACGAAGCAAGACCATGACCCAACGACGATCACCATGAGTGTCTACCCGTAAAATCTGGCGACGATAAACCCCTTCCATCCCTGGGAATTCGAGACGATCGTGAGCAAAAACTTCGGCATAGGATTGTTTACCGTTTTTTAAAGGGAGTTTTTCTTTGTCGTCCCACAGATTGCGTAAAACGGGATCCCCAGGTTTTAACATGGGAAAGGCTGTTTGAAAATTATTGGAGAACTCGACAAAGGTGCGACTAGGGAGTTCTAAGGTATAAAGATAGGCACCCAAGGCACTTAACGAGAGTTCCAAGCGTTGCTTTTCCTCCATCCGAGCATCGTATTCTAATTTGATGGCAAGATAGGCTCCGAGTACTTTGGCAAGCAAGGCGATGATTTGTAATTCATCTTCACTCCATAATCGATTGGGGCGCGTTTCGTGGAAATAAAGATAGCCGACGGTTTTCCCAAACGGACGAATCCGTTGGTGGAAAAAGGCAGTGAGTCCAAGATTGTTGGCGTAATTTTTCATGAAAGGCGGTAAGCTTGCGACATCGTTGCAATAAAGCGATCCCATGCCATCGAAGAAGGGTTCGTATTGCGTGAGTTCGGCTTGCGAGAAGAAGGAAGGGATGTTGCTTTCACTTTCTCCTTGAGGAGGAAAGTGAAACGCCAGTTGAGGATCTTCTTCGCTTTTGCTTTGTAAGACAACACCCACATGACTGACACCCAAGGCTTGTTGAATGAGACGAAGCATCTCATTCATCTGAGTGTTGAATTCTTCCGCAGAGGAGAGGCTTGCATAGGTTTGACACATGCGTTCGACCGCATGAAACAACAGGTTGCGTTTTTCACGTTGCGGAATGAGGAGTTCGGTCGTGGGTTTTGGTGCGACCAAAGGAGGTGGTTCGGGCAAGGTGCGTTTGCTTAAGCGATCCAATAAATCTTCATAACGAGTGCCATCTCGTGGGGTGAAACAAGCAAACGATTGCAAGGTAACTAGTCGTTCCGTTCCATCACGATAATTCAGTTTCATTGTCTGAGTAGTGAGTTGACGTAAATTATGTTCCACGACACTTGCAGATGATATTTGCTTGAGCAATAAGAGGATGGCACCCTCATATGTTTCGGTTACCAATCCTTTCGGGAAGTAAAGAGCGATGGCTTTGGAGAAGAATGCAAAAAAGGCACGTCGGTCTGTTTCGTTGATTTCTTGGATTTCCGCCAAGCGAAACAAAACGAGGGCATTGCGATAATATTGGCCATAGGTAGAAAAATACGTGCGCGCGTGAGACTCAAAGGTTTCCATAGTGACAATGCCGTGAGGCAAGGAGATATCCAATTGCTGGATGGTGGAAGCGCTGGGCTTGTACTCTTCAAAGGAAAAACGCTGGAAGACCGCAAGGGTATCCTCCAGTTCGCGTTTTAAGGGTTCCCATTCGCTGAAGTCGGCATCGGGAATGGGTAAGGACAAATCTCCTTGTTGCCAGGCTTTGAGTCGATCCACCAACGCATCGGTGACTTGAGTGAGTGGTTGTAAGGCCCGAAGGTTGCGTCTCGCAAACCAAGAAGATAGGAAAATGCCAAGGCCTACTGCTAACAAGAAGCCAAGAAGTGCCACCCAAAGAAGAATAATTTGCCATTGGGAATCCAGGGGATTAATGAGCCATAGAGCAACCACAGAAACAAGACCAGCCAATGCGCTGGTACATAGGACACTCCATAGAATGACACGGGAGGTCGCCCGCTGAAAGCGGTCATAGAAACGCGGTTTCATAAACGTTTACCGTAACGCAGCGGCTTGTTTGCGTAACTCCAATTCAACAGGATCTTCCGTGGAGTCTAAGGTTAAACCATGGGGCATCTTTACGCCTCCAGGGCCTACATTCACATACGTTATAAATCCTTCCACTGGAGTAAAGCCAAGAATGGAGGAGATGGAAATATGGACAGTTAAGCTGGATTTTCCAAGACCTACTACTCGACTTTGCATGTGAATGAGATCGCCTTTGGGGATGGGTTTGGTAAAGGTCATCGAGTGGATTTTTACCAACACGATTTGGTTGGGATTCCCAACTTCCATTCCGGCAGCGACAAAACCAGATTCCACAAAGATTTCGGCTGTTCGTCCGGCAAACAAGGTGCCATGATGATTCAGTTCTTCGGATTTGATCAGTTTATAGCTGTGATATACTTGCATAAGAAGTCCTCCTTCTTTTCCTTTATTATACGATGTTTCAAGGGAAAAGCCAAAAAAAACATCCTTCGATGAGAAAGATGTTTGGGGAACAAAGGTTAACGATGGTCGCCAAGGAAGAAGACGGCAATGGTTCCTGGACCGGCATGGGCGCCAATGACCGGACCTACATAACCAATGACTACCGATCGGACATGATAATGGTCCTGAATGAGTCGACTCACATATTCGGCTTCCTCGAGACAATCGCCATGGCTGATGAAGACTGTTTGTTCGCTTGGATCAATCATTCGATCGGCCATCCGTTCCACCATTTGTTTCAAAGCATTTTTTCGTCCGATAACCTTTCCATAAGCGACAAGACGGCCAAGATCATCGACATGGAGGAGCGGTTTTAATTGTAAGACCGTCCCAATAAAGGCGGCTCCTCCTGAAAGGCGGCCCCCACGTTTGAGATGGTTTAAATCATCCACGGTAAAGAAATGGACGAGTTTGAGGCGTTGATTCAATACCCATTCTTCCAATTCTTCAATTTCAAATCCTTCACGCATCTTTTCTACAGCAAGATAAGCAAGTAATCCTTGACCTAAAGAGGCACATAAGGAATCCACTCCAATAATTTTACGTTGAGGATAAGCTTCCTGAAGTTCTTTTTGGGCAATTAAGAAGGAATTGTAGGTGCCGGATAGCGCCGTTGAAAAAGCAAGATAAAAGATGTCTTCGCCTTGTTCTAGGACAGGTCGAAAGGCTTCCACAAATTCAAAGGCATTGACTTGGGAGGTGACGGCTTGCTTTCCTTCGCGAAGCCATTGATAGAAATCTTGAATGGGAAGTTCACTTTCATCGACAAGATTACGATAGCTGCGACCCTCAATTTTGACTGAAAGAGGAACAACTTGAATTCCAGTTTCTTGTTGAAGTTTGGGGGTTAAATCGGCCGAGGAGTCGGTGAAAAAGCGGTAGGTGACTGGCATGTGGGGGTTCCTCCTAATGCATGATGTTGTTGAAGAAAGGTTTGGACTTCCGCACAAACAATGGCTTGACCTTCTTCCCGCAGATGAATGCCATCGCTGCAGAGGAGGGAGCGCCAATGGGGAAGTGCTAAAAGAGGGGTGCGCAAGTCTAACACGGGACATTCAAGGCGAGTGGCCACGGTACGAATCGCTTCATCATACTGTGCTTGGTGGCGTTCGATGACTTCACGTTCTTGTAACCAATTCATAATCGCTACTTGATCGCTTGGGGTTTTGGCAACCCAGAGAAAGAAACGTTCCGCATCAATGGGCGGAAGTGTTGCAAGCACAGGGTTTTTCCCTTGCTCCCGACACAACCTTACCATTTTTTCAAGATTCAAGCAATATCCTTGTAAAGGTGTATGACAAAAATGCGTTCCTTTAGGATCGAGCGCAATGGCTGGCCAATCGTAGTCACAATCATTACCACCGAGTTCAATGAGAACTGTTTTCGCATCGGGATACTCATCCAAAAGACGCAACAAACGAGGCAGTGCTACCGTGGTCGTTAAGCCAAAACGAGAGGCATTATGAAGGCGTGATCCATAGGATTCATAGAGCTTCGTCAGACATCCAGAAGGATCAACACGATGTCGTTGCATCGTTTCATCATAGAAGACCCCTTTGAGAAGGGAGTCTCCAAGAATGAGTAAGGATGTTTTCGTATTCATCTGTT
>CAZVZF010000070.1:0-5069 GCA_964631095.1 uncultured Eubacteriales bacterium | reverse complement strand
AAACGGTGATTCGAATGATAAAAATGATTGCAACCGACTTGGACGGAACATTACTTCATCCCAAACGCGTCTTTCGTTTGGTCAGTCGTCCCAATCGCACCTTATTGCGCGAATTCTTCCTACGGGGAGGAAAAATTGCATTGGTCAGTGGGCGAAGTTATGAATTCTGTCAAAAGATTGCCAAACGACTAGGCATTCCCTGTGACATCATCGCTTGCGCAGGTGCCGTGATGGTGCGTGATGATGGGGGATGGCGTCAAGATTCAGCGATTCCTGTCGAACTCGCTCATGAATTGGATCGATTTTTTGAGTCCAAACGTGCTCCGGCCTTGCGCTTATATACGCTAAAAAATCAACCAATTATTGCGACAGGTTGGGTGTTGCGGGCGTGGGAAAAATTTTTATTACCTCTTTATATCTTAAAATTAGCCCGTTATCAAGAAAAAACGGTGTATCGCAAAATACAATTCACCGAATTATTTGCTGCTCCTGAAGCAGTGTTAAAAATGTCGTTGGTTTTTTATGAAAAGAATCTTGATTATATCCGTCCCATCTACCGTGAACTAAAAGATCGTTATGGGAAGCGTCTTGAATTTTCATTGTTTAAGAATGGCCTTGAAATCACTGCAAAAAACATTGATAAAGGAAAGGCACTCATGCAGCTCGCTGCCCAACATGGTATTGAAATTGATGAAGTAGCGGTGGTGGGAGACGATGCCAATGACATTCCCATGTTCCAACTGTTTCCACAATCCTTTGCCATGGGACATGGGATCAAGGCAGCCAAGACGGCGGCCAAGTACGAATTGAAACAGTTTAGTGATTTGGAACAATATTTACGATGAGGGAAATGAAGCAATGCGTTTCCCTTCGATTTCATAATGACCATCCGCATATAAGGTAAGAACTTGATAGTATTTCTCGCTGCGATAACTGTACGTAAAAGAGGCGAGCGAACCGATGTATTGCAAGCGTATGCCTTGTTCGATCAACGAAAACCAGTTCTTATGATCGTGTCCTGCAAAGACCACTTGGGTCGAACCTTCTTCTACCAATCGATCAAACAAGCCTGAATTAATGGGCCCATGTGAGACGGATTCTCCCACCGTCGAAGGGTCAAGTTCGGAAAGCAAGGGGCTATTGAATTCGTGAAGAGGCTTATGGACAAACAAATAATTGGGAGCCTCCCAACGTTCCAAGTGATAGTGATACCAAGCGACTTGGTCTGCAGCAATGGGGGCATATTCTCGTTGCCATCCATTGGTTTGATACTCATTGGTATCCAATAAACTGAGGGTGTGCAACAAGGTGCCAGCAGGGCTACGGATGGGAATCCATTGGTTGCTGTATCGCGTGATGTTTTGAGGACCTGTTTGTAGCCAACAAAAGGTAAAGGGTTGCAAAAGTCGTACTAATGCGCTTCGAGAAAGCCCCACTTCCCCATCATGATTTCCAAAATTGAGGGTCCATGGAATGGCTTTTTCTTCGAAGTATTGAGCCAGTCGTAGCATCGCAATTTCATTGAAAAAACTAAATACAACATCGCCATTGAGAATGATAAAATTGGGCATTGTTTCGTTAATGGCTTCTTCAAGATATGACATGGTCCTCGCATCACCCAATAAGGGCAAACCATTGACGCGTAAATCGGAGACAATTAAGACCGTGAAAGGATCCTCATCCAAGAGAAGGCTTGGGAATGACGTTGGTTCCCATATATCGCTGTCGTTCCAAGCAGGGCTAGTCTTTGGATCAGGCTTTCGATAGTGGGCATAAGGAAATGCACAAACCCCTAGCATGAGGCTAAGTGCAAGTGGAAGATGGAGCCATTTCGAAGTGCCTATTGCTCGTATCAAAGGAGTTCCCCCTTTAGAAAGTAGCGGGGGGAGAGTGTTCTCCCGACCGCTACAAGTTGCCAGTTCGAATAAGTCCGTAAGAAATGAGAAAGTGCTACTTATCGCAAGACCAAGGATACTGATCGCCTTTTTTTCGGTTGAGCTTCCAGTGCAGTGGACGTAAATTCGATGGGTCGTCACTACCTCCAAGAGCAATCGGACGAATATGATCGATTTCCCACCCGTATTCCGTTTCTTGACCGTATTCTTTGAAGCAAATAACATGATTGCAGTCATCGTAACGGTACGCTTGGGGTGGATAGCCGATGGAGGTGCGTGCTTTATGCCATAGTTTTTCGACAAGTTTATGATCGAAAGGTTGGCCATTGGCGTCTTGATTAAATGATCGTGGCATGCGGTCCTCCTCTCTATATTTACAATCTGGAACTGGCAAGCAGATTGAAATATCGCTATGTATGATGATGGAGAGGTCAGCTTCTACCTTCATTATAGAAGATTTCTAAGAAAAGTACAATTTTGATGCAAAAAAATGATCTTCATCAAAATACTAGTTTTCTTTCTTTGAAGAATGTGCTAGGATTTGATATAATTTCAATGAAGAAAAGGGGGATGGTTCAAATGAATAAGATGCAAGGGAAATCCATTCTTTCATTCAGTGTCTATGCGGTCTTAATTGTCCTGTTAGTGGTGACCATGGTCTTGACACTTGGCTCGGCTTTTAGTGCCGATTTTGCTCGCAATCTTGAACGTTTCATGATTCGGGATTTAGGTTGGTTTGATTTTGATTTATTTACCATGGGTCAATATGCCATGGTTGGTTTAACGATACTTACGGTGGGGCTCTTGGTGCTTGGGGATGAACTTCAAATCCGGCGGGCACGCAAGGTACGTCGATGAAAGAAAACACCTCCAAGCGGAAATACGTCTTTCGCTTTGAAGAGAAACCTCCCAAAGAAAGCCCCAATTTCGTCCTCAAACGACGTCGTTTCAAAGGAAGCGATGAGCCCTATCGACAACTAATCGAAGCCATACAATCGCGTTCAACTAAAACACAAAACTGACAAAAGAGAATGTGATTATTCTCTTTTGTTTTGCGCATGCTTTCGCTTATAATAGGTAAGAAAGAAGGAATACGTTATGCCCACCATGACCCAAGAAATACGCCGTACCATCAAACTTGCACAAGTCGGCGAAATTACGGAGTATCACATTTATCGCCGAATTGCGCAACGACTAAAAAAAGAAAGCGATCGCGATATTCTGCTTCAAATTGCGGAACAAGAATATGCCCATTATGAAATATGGACCAAAGTGTTGAAGGAACCGGCCAAACCTTTCTGGCTCAAAGTATGGTGGTATAGCCTGCTTGCCATCGTCTTGGGCTACACTTTTGCGCTTAAACGCATGGAACAAGGCGAAAATCTTGCTCAAACTTCCTACCAAGCGCTAGGTCCTTATGCTCCTCAGGCCATTCAAATCGCCAGTGAAGAAGAAGAGCATGAGAAGCGGTTGCTCGGGATGTTGGATGAAGAACGACTGAAGCATGTAGGATCGATGGTTTTAGGTTTGAATGATGCACTCGTTGAACTTACGGGAGCGATTGCCGGATTAACCTTTGCCTTTGCCGACTCTCAATTAATCAGCTTATCCGCCCTGATTACCGGCATCGCCGCCAGCCTATCAATGGCTTCCAGTGAATACCTTAGTGTCAAAACGGAAAATGGTCCTCATGCCTTAACCTCAGCGGTTTATACGGGGATTGCCTATATCATTACGGTTACTTTGCTAGTGGCTCCCTACTTCTTGATTCCAGATCAACATTTTGTTTCCCTTGGGGTCATGATCGGAATTGTTATTCTCATCATCTTGGGGTTCAATTACTACATTTCTGTTGCCCAAGATCAACCCTTTCGGAAGCGTTTTTTACAGATGATTACCATTAGTCTTGGGGTTGCCGTCTTGTCTTTTGGCATCGGGTATCTCGTGAATCAAATCTTCGGCATCAGCGTTTAATATTCTCTCTGTCTCTATAAGGAAACGCCTTGAATTTCAAGGCGTTTTTTGATTGGTGAGCATATGATTTGAAAATGGGCTGATTCCTTAGTAAAGTATAAGTATCAAGACGTTTTACATCCATAAGGAGGATCTATAAATGAAACACGAATTACCACAATTACCCTATGCCTATGATGCCTTAGAGCCCTATATTGATGAGATGACCATGCGCATCCATCACGACAAACACCATCAAGCTTATGTCGATAATTTAAATGTTGCATTGGACAAACATCCCGAATTCTATCAATGGCGTTTGGCCGACTTGTTGGCTAAATTGGATCAATTGCCAGCAGATATTCAAACCGCCGTTCGAAACAATGGAGGTGGACACTACAACCACCAGTTCTTCTGGAGCATTCTCAAAGTGAATCCAGAAGGGAAACCCACAGGGGCATTTCTCCAGGCCATTCAAGCCAAATTTGGTTCCTTCGAGGCCTTCCGTGAAGCCTTTGCCACTGCTGCTAAAACCCGCTTTGGCTCTGGGTGGGCTTGGCTGATTCTCAACGGAAAAGGGGAGTTGGAAGTATTATCCACTCCGAATCAAGATTCCGTAGTGGCCCTTGGCACCCCACTGCTCGCCTTGGATGTGTGGGAACATGCTTATTACTTAAAGTATCAAAATCGTCGTCCTGATTATGTCAATGCATTCTTCCAAATCATTGATTGGGCAAGAGTAGAAGCCATTTATCAAGCGGCATTATCCCGCTAATAAGCAACGAACGAACCAGGCGGTTCGTTCGTTTTTTTATGGATGGTTCGTTTGACGTAACGATTGACAGGTTTTGCAGTAACCATACACGGTCATATCGTGATGAGTGATGGTGAACTCATTTTGAGCGGCGAGGGTATGAATGGCATCATCCAACAAACAATCGATTTCTACCATTTGATGACAGCCTAAACACAGCATAAAATGATGGTGTGTGTCTCGTAGCCAGTAATAATAAGTAGCGTTTTCACAAAAACTCTTTGATACCCATCCATGACGGAAGAGAGCATCCAAGGTTCGATAAGCCGTGGCACGATCCATCGTACCTTCTGGTAATTGCTGCCAAAGCATTTCGGCGGTGCGAGGTGCTGTTTCATGTTGCAACAACTGTAACATGGCTTGGCGTTGTTTGGTCATGCGCATTACGCATCCCCCTTTCGTAACAA
>CAZVZF010000069.1:0-5099 GCA_964631095.1 uncultured Eubacteriales bacterium | reverse complement strand
ATTTCAGGATACTTTGGAAGAATTATGGAATGGGCAGACCAAGTACGTACTTTAAAAATTCGAGCCAATGCCGACTCTCCCAAAGATGCTAAACAAGCGATTCAATTTGGTGCAGAAGGTATCGGATTATGCCGTACTGAACATATGTTTTTTGAAGCCACTCGTATTCGAAATGTCCGAGAAATGATAGTAGCGCGCAATAAAGAAGAACGCATCAAAGCTCTCAATAAACTGCTCCCTTTTCAACGGTCGGACTTTGAAGGCATCTATGAAGAAATGAAAGAATTCCCAGTTACTATTCGTTACCTCGATCCCCCACTTCATGAATTTCTTCCTACCCAAGAAGATGATATCAAAGAAATCGCTGAAGATCTTCAAATGGAAGTACGCGAACTCAAACAAATTATTGCTCAACTACACGAATTCAATCCGATGATGGGCCATCGTGGATGTCGTCTCAGCGTATCTTATCCAGAAATTGCCGAAATGCAAACACGCGCCATTATCGAAGCGGCAATTAATGTAAAAAGAAAACATCCTTCATGGAAGTTTGTTCCAGAATTAATGATTCCATTGATTGGAGACCCCAAAGAAATGGAATACGTGAAAAAAATTATTGTTGATACAGCCAATCGTATTATTCGCGAGTCTAATTCCGATTTGACTTATATGGTTGGTACGATGATTGAGATTCCGAGAGCTGCAGTATTAGCAGACGAAATCGCAAAAGAAGCCGATTTCTTCAGCTTCGGGACAAATGATCTAACGCAGATGACTTATGGTTTTAGTCGTGATGATGCTGTGAAGTTTTTACCCGATTACTACAACACCAAGATATTCTTGAATGATCCCTTCGCACGTTTAGATCAAACTGGCGTTGGAAAACTAGTCGCTATGGCATCCAAACTTGGTCGGGAAACCAAACCAAATTTGAAACTTGGCGTTTGTGGGGAGCATGGTGGAGATCCATCTTCAATTGAATTCTTCCACAAGACCGGACTTAATTATGTCTCTTGTTCTCCATATCGTGTTCCTGTTGCTCGACTTGCCGCTGCGCAGGCTGCCATTAAATATAAGAAATAATCCAAGAAAAAAAGGGGTGTGCATTCAATCGAAGCACTCCCCTTTTCATTTGGGCTTTTTTACGACGAAACGAACAAGGACAAACATGATAGGAATGGGTAATAATGCCGATAATCCCAACGCTAGAATGCTTGGCCATTCGAATTGACGTTCAAATAGCCAAAGAAAGAATTGATTCAAGCCATAATTAGGGATTTGAGTAAAAGGATAGAGTAAATATCGAGGCCATGACCATTCCGTTCGAAAGACAAAATGGACTTGCAGAAGATATGCAAAAGTAAACCAAATGAAGTAGCCAATTGTTAAAGAGAGATCCAGTTGCAGAAACACAAGCTGAAAAATATGATTAGAAAAGATAAGTCGAAATAGAAAAGGAAGAAAGATTCCGCCCATAAGGGTATTAATTCCCCCAATAAAGATGAAACGAATCATTTCGTTTTGAAAGAATCGCTTGACTGAGTCAACCATACAAGCTTCTCCTAGTACCCAAGTTCTTCATGAATTAGAACAAGATGAATACGCTTGGGTATGCTGCAAAACCGTTGAAAAGACTCTACCGAACAAATACGGTCCGCATTCAAACAATCCACACAATATCCCAACTTCACACATGGAGTGGTACGATTAAGTCGTTTGGCGTTGAGAGGAGCTGCTATGGTTCGAACACGTTGAATGGCAGCGGAATCATTTGATACAATCTTGTTAATTCCTGCAAAGACGTATACCTTTTTAGGACCAAACATTAACGCCGAAACTCGATTACTAGTTCCATCTATATTATAAAGAGCTCCAGTTTCTACAACTGCATTGGCACTCATCAAATATGCGTCAGCAAAAAAAGTTTCACGCATCACGGAATCACGTCCTTCTTGAGTTAACGAAGGATGATAACGATCAAGAATGCGTTTGTCAGTTGTTTTTAGCCACGCTAGGACTCCAATTTCATCCAGCGTTATCGAGCCCCCAAAACCAACAACATGCGCATCTTGGAGCCGTTCTTGTGCGAATTGTAAAGCTTCTTCCTTAGTCTTAACTTGAGTAACGTCGAATCCATGTCTTCTAAAATTCACTTCAAGCTTATCATAGTTGTAATCCATAGGTTACCCCTCCTTGCCGGAAAAAAGAGACGATGCCGTCTCTTTTCATCCTTAACTAAACTAATCTTGATTAGAAACTTACTTTTACATTCTCCCTAGATTCATCTTCGGCTTTAAAATAATCTGCCATTTTGAAATTAAACATATTGGCAATAATGATAGTTGGGAAAACTTCCCGCATGTTATTATAACTTAACGCAACATCATTATAGAATTGTCTAGAAAATGCAATCTTATCTTCGGTCTCTTTTAGATTGCCCATCATTTCGCTAAAGTGTTTATCTGCTTTAAGCTCTGGATAAGCTTCCGACACTGCAATTAAACGCCCTAATGTGCGAGAAAGAGCACTATCAGCTTGAGCCATTCCTGTGACATCTTCACTTTTTGAAGCATTATCATACATCGAACGGGCGCGCGCAAATTGTTCAAAAATATCCTTTTCGTGCTTGGCATACCCTTTCACTGTTTCCATTAAATTGGGCAATAAATCAAAACGACGTTTTAATTGGACATCGATTTGGCTCCAAGAATTACGGACTTTGTTGCGAGAAACAACCAATTTATTGTAAATCGAAATCACAAAAACAACTAGTAAAACTACGACAACTAGAATAACGACTGGAATAATCCACTCCATGGTGATTCCTCCTTTTTCATTGATACTATGATACCATGGTCAACTCTTGTACACAAGATGGCTACCGGCCTCGGGCGCCCCCTCCACCTCCACCGAAAGAGCGTCCTCCTCCAAATCCTCCGCGACCCCCAGAACCACTTCCCGAACCCACTCGCTGTGCTCGAGCCTTGTTAATTGTGGTTGTCGCTGTGGAGAAATTCGACATCATACGCATGTGCATGTATGAATGAAACATTGGATACCGCATCATCGGTGATGTTTGAAGTTCTTGTTCGCGATTGAGTTGCTTGAATTTGAATCGTAACTGTTTCTCAACCAAATCGGCAATCCCAAACGACACTGCATAAACAAGATAGTGTTCCCAAATTGCAATTGATGGCATTGGATAATCATCAAAATGAGAGAATTCTTCTAGGAATTTTTTGAATGCATGCCAACGAACGTAATCTTCATTTCCTTGTTTGCTGCGGCGTTTAATGTGGATAATGTAGCTAGTAAGTAATGCGGTAATTGCAATGCTGACGCCTGTTAAGTAAGGTAAAGAACGAATCGGGACGACTGACCACAGCAAGAATGCCACAACAGAAACAAGCAAAGCAATGGCGAGCATCCCAATATATTTTTTAATTACTGTTTCACTTTCTTTATCAAAAAAATCATTCTTTGAACTTTCTGTCTTAACTAAATCAATCCACACTCGATTGCACTCGTAATAAGTGATCGCATTTTTTTCTTTTTTGGTATAATCTTCCAATTGATTTAAAGTAAGGGAATCAGCTTTGGCCACAATATCGAAGAACCATTTCAGCAAGTACTTCTCATAAGGTTTTAACTCGGTAGCATCTTTTTCGCGGCGATAAACAAGGGTATAATTGGGCTTTTTATCAGTTAACGATTGCCCTGAATAATCAATATCAATGTAATGTCTTCGAATTAAATCCATTAAAGTGGCGCTTACATCTTCCTTGATAACTTCCTTGTATCGGTACAAGAAACCCATTTCTGCGGGAGGATAGTGAGCAGGGAGTTCTCGATAATACTCTCCATAAAAATCTGATTTATATTCCTTATCATATTTTAAATAAATGGAATAAGCCAGCCAGAATGCAAGAAGATATAGAATTAGAAAAACAAAAATAACGGCGATGTTAACGTAATAATATAATTGGTCTTCGCGCTCAATCGTTTGTTCTTCGGCAAGAATTAAGTCAAGAGCTACAAGAGGATAGGTATTTTGTGAAGCAATATTCGGCACCAAATCTAGCGGAAAGAGGATCCGAGCCTCCGTAACTTCACCAGGAAGTTGTCGCGGATTCTCAAATACAATTTCTGTATTAGTCAATGAAACAAGCCGCCCATTATTGGTACCATGACCAAAAAAGTATATGGCATCTTCCGAATAGGAGTTAGTAGGCAGGGAAATTGTTACTGTTATATTTTCAGCACGTAAGTTCCAGTCAGGAGAAAAAATCCAATTTAACTCAGCGATATCATTATAAGCCGTAACAGCTCCTTGAATTCGATAGGTATACTCAAATGTTGCCTCTGGAGAAAGTCCACTCGGTAATCGAGTGAAAATGGACACGCACTCTGTTTCATTCGAAGGGCACTGAATAAGTCCACCCAACTCATCACGATCATTTCTCCAAGAATACCCGATGGTGTTAGGATGATCGGTACTTGTGTTTGTTGTTGAGTTCCCCGAAATGACTAAATGATTATTAGAATCATAAACGCGCACTTGAATTGAATCTTCATCAAATGAAGAGCGATCGACTAATGAATCATTATTTTTCCCATACCCAATGTCACGAAAATATACCGTCATTCCTTCATCGAACAAGACTTTCTCTCTTTCGGTAATGAGCATAGAGCCGTCGTCTTCTACAACGACATGCATTTCATAACTAGCCATGGTCATTGCATCATTTTCATAGGAGTTCTCTTCAATAAAGATATATATAAAGGGGAAAATGATCGCAGCAATAGCGATGATAATTGCAATAACGTTGTTCTTAAAATAATACCGTAAACGCATATCAACACCCCACACTTCTATTCTATAGTGTACTAGAATTTATTGTATAAATATAGCCTTTTTCAATAAAATGTATTACCACTTATGGTAATTGACACATCATCAATCAAGCCAAGCAAATAATAATCCTCTTTGATATGCAGAATCTTTATGTAACAAAAAAACCCAAATCAGTGAAGGGTTTTTAAGATGGTGCGGATAAAGGGAGTCGAACCCTTAAGCCTCGCGGCGCTAGATCCTAAGT
>CAZVZF010000068.1:0-5199 GCA_964631095.1 uncultured Eubacteriales bacterium | reverse complement strand
ATCTTGATACAGTCCGACAACGTGCGGGGCATCAAATTATTCTCGATGCTTTTGAACGAAGAGAATATGATATTTTATTAGGGACGCAGATGATTGCCAAAGGATTGGATTATCCCAATGTGACCCTCGTCGGCGTCTTGTATGCGGATACTGGGCTGTTTAGTGGTAATTATCGGGGGAGTGAAACCACCTTTCAGTTGCTGACTCAAGTGGCTGGACGAAGTGGACGTGGTGAACAAGCAGGACATGCGATTATTCAAACGTTCAATCCCGACCATTATGCCATTCAATATGCTTCTCATCATGATTATGCCGGTTTTTATGTGGCTGAAATGCATTATCGACATACCGGGAAATATCCCCCCTATCGTTTTTTAGCCACCGTGACCTTCAGTGCTCGCACCTTGGAATTTGCCGAAGCTTATGCCTTGCGTATCAAGGCCTTTATCATGGAGCAAGCAGCGGGAAAAGTGGAAGTATTAGGTCCCGCTCAACCCTATATCGCCCAAGTAAACCGCCGTTTTCGATTAAGGCTTCTGCTCAAATACAAAGAGGAAGCGTTCGCCTTGCGCTTGCTCAATGAAGTAAAAAAAACCACCCAAACTGAAAAGGGAATTGACGTTCAGTTTGACGTCAATCCTTTGGGCGAATAAGAAAGAGGGATGAAGCATGAATGCACGTGAACATTGTTACGATATTCTAATGGCGGTATACCGAGAAGGGGCATACTCCAATTTAGCCTTGAACCAATTGTTTGCTCGTGTGGCCATCCCCGAAACGGATCGCGGTTTTATTACTCGAGTGGTGTACGGCACATTACAAAATTCTTTGTTGCTTCGTTATTGGATTAAAGAAGCAACCCCAGGAAAGACCTTAGACTATCCTGTCTTGGTTTTGTTGCTCATGTCGTTGTATCAATTGCGATTTATGGATCGTGTTCCTGCCTATGCAGTCGTGAATGAAGCGGTCGAACTTGCCAAACATTATCGGGGTGCGGCGGCGGGACGTTTTATCAATGCGGTCTTACGACACCTCAATGATCATCCAACGACGCTTGAGCGAGAACGTTTTAGTGATGAACTCGCGTATCAAAGTTTGTTGCATTCGTATCCCGAATGGTTGGTGCGGATGTATGCCAAACATTATGGGGAAACAATCGCTTTACGGCTCATCCAACGTCATGATACGCCCCCTCCGTTGAGTTTGCGTTACAATCCTCTTCGGCCACTCGACCTTACTCAGCTTTCTGACGAAGATTTTCGCTTAGGAAAACTTTCACCTACAGGATATCATTATTTCGGTCACCATCATTTTGCCCAAACGTCTTACTATCGTGAGGGACATTTTGCCATTCAGGATGAAGCGAGTCAATTGGTTGCCCCCTTATTAGCGCCTTTGCCTGGCGAACATGTATTGGATATGTGTGCGGCTCCCGGCTCCAAAACCGCTCATCTTGCAGCTTTGATGAATAATGAAGGAACCATTGACGCCATCGATCTTCATCCCCATCGTATCCAGCTGCTGGAAGAAGGCATGCGACGCCTAGGCGTGACCAATGTGAAGGCACAAATGGGAGATGTTTTGCAGTATGTCGACCAAGTGGGGGAGGCCCGTTATGATCGAATTTTGTTGGATGCCCCTTGTTCAGGATTTGGTGTGATTCGTCGTAAACCGGATTTGCTGCTACGCACGAAACAAGAACAAATGGATGAACTCTTAATGTTGCAACAAAAGATGTTGCAGACGGCCGTGCGACTTCTAAAACCAGGGGGAGTCATGGTATACTCGACTTGTACCCTGAATCGCAAAGAAAACCAATTACAAGTTCAGGCCCTCTGTCAAAATGCTCCGTCGATGCACCTTGAAAGTGAACGGCAGATCTTTCCCTTCGAATACGATAGCGATGGCTTTTACCTCGCCAAATTAACAAAGGAGATTCTGTGATGATTAATCTCTACGGCCTTGCGCCACAACCCTTGGAAACCATGATGCTAGCGATGGGACAGAAGAAATTTCGAGCCATCCAACTTTATACATGGCTTTATGAAAAAAAAGCACGCTCCTTTGAAGAAATGAGCGACGTTTCATTACGTTTTCGTGAGGAACTTGCAGCAACCTTTACGTTGGACCTTCCTTCCATTGCCACCCAGCAAATCGCTAATGATGGGACCATCAAACTTTTGCTGGAAATGGCCGATGGCGCCAAAGTAGAAACCGTGCTCATGCGCTATGACTACGGGAATGCTTTGTGCGTCTCTTCCCAAGTTGGTTGCAACATGGGATGTGCATTTTGTGCCTCAGGATTGTTGCGTAAACAACGTAATTTGGAAGTTCATGAACTGATTGGTCAATTCATGGTCATGCAACAATTATTAGGGAATGACGATCGTATTTCGCATGTGGTGGTCATGGGGACGGGTGAACCGTTTGATAATTATGATAATATCATGGATTTTATTCGAATTTTAAATCATCCGAAAGCACTGGCCATTGGGGCTCGACATATCACGGTATCCACGTGTGGATTAGTGGATCGTATCCGCCAATATGCTCATGAAGGTATCCAAATCAATTTAGCCATTTCCTTGCATGCCCCGAATGATGAGTTGCGCTCGAAATTGATGCGTATCAATCAAGCCTATCCGTTGGATGCGCTCTTGGATGCTGTCAAATATTACGAAACAACGAGTGGTCGACGTGTGACTTTTGAATACATCATGCTTCGTGATGTGAATGATTTACCGGAACATGCCCACCAATTGGCGGATCGCATCAAAGGAATTCAATCGTATGTCAATCTGATCCCCTACAATGAAGTCGGCGAAGTTCCATTCCATCGCTCGGGACGGGAACGGGTTCGACTGTATTGTGATCTCTTGAAACAGCGTGGCGTGAATTGTACGATACGCAAAGAATTTGGTGTCGACATCGATGCCGCCTGTGGCCAATTACGCGCCAAGAAAGAAGGCGTGATGCGATGAAAGAAGGATTCATCACCAAAGTCAATGCCGGCCGTTATGAAGTCTACGATGGAACATCCATTCATGCGTGTCGTGCTCGTGGCAAATTTCGCATACAAGATTATTCTCCTTTAGTGGGCGATTATGTCACTTTTGATCCTGAACAGGCCTATTTGCAGGTCATTCATCCTCGCAAGAATCGTTTTATTCGTCCGCCCATTGCCAATGTGGATCAGGTGGTGGTGATTGCATCGTTGGTGCACCCCACGGTCTCATTAGGCTTAATCAATCGCTTTTTAGTGCTTTGCGCAGTGGCGGGTATCAAACCTTTGCTGGCCATTTCCAAAATTGATTTAGCTTCGATGCCAAGCAGTGTCGAACGGCGGTTATTGGAGTCCTTGCGTGATTTGGATTATGAGTTACTCTTTTACTCAGCCAAAACCCTTGAAGGGATTGAGGCCATTCGAAGTCGTTTGCAAGGCAAAAAGACAGTCTTTACCGGTCAAAGCGGTGTAGGGAAGAGTACCCTCATCAATGTCTTAATCCCTGGATTTAAACAACAAGAAACAGGCGAAATATCAAAAGCGTTGGGGCGCGGAAAACATGTCACCCGTGTCGTTGAATTTTTGCGATTTGATGAGGATTCATGGTTGAGATACTCCTGGATTCTCCCAAATCGAATTTGATTTAACCCCCACCGAGCTTGCAGCTTTGTATCCCGGATTCTCGGCCTTATCCTCGCAATGTCAATTTCGTAATTGCTTGCATGATAATGAACCAGGTTGTGCGGTGAAAGCGGCTGTGGAACAAGGAAGTTTACTTGTCGATCAATACGAAATCTATCAATCGCTATTAACCGAAGTACGAGCACGAAAGGAGCGATATTAACATGAAAAAAACCATCATTGCCCCCTCCCTATTATCGGCCGATTTCTATCGTTTGCATGAAGAAATCCAACGAGTAGAGTCTAGCGGCGCAACCTGGTTGCATTTTGATGTGATGGATGGACATTTTGTCCCCAATCTTACCTTTGGTGCGCCAGTGTTGGCAAAACTTTCGCCCCATACCTCGCTCATAATGGATGTTCATCTAATGATTGAACAACCCCTTCGCTATGCGGCTGATTTTGTTCAAGCGGGAGCGAACTACATTACGTTTCATCAAGAATTATTCCCCCATGAAATCGATTTAAAGCAAGCGATTGATACGGTTCATCAAATGGGGGTTCAAGTAGGGGTTTCCATCAAACCAAAGACGCCGGTGGAAGTGCTTGATTCCGTACTCCATACCCTAGATATGGTATTGATTATGAGTGTTGAACCAGGATTTGGAGGACAATCCTTCCAAGCGAATGCCCTCGATAAAATTCGTCAATTGGTCCAGTGGCGACAAAGCCATCAAGCATCTTTCTTGATTCAAGTCGATGGTGGCATCAATGCTTCGACGGCCAAGGCGTGTCGTGAAGCAGGAGCCGATGTGTTGGTCGCGGGTAGTTATTTGTTTGGTCACGATGATTTCAGTCAGCGTGTGGCAAGCCTTCAGGAGTGATTATTATGAAACGATGGCTGATTGGCCCCTTTTGTAAGCGTCGCACCTTCCCCTCCAATGCAATATTGGTGGGGGTTGATCGAGGCGCATGGAATATTGCTCGTCATGGATGTCGAATGGAAGTGGCCATTGGGGATTTTGATTCGGTAAATGCAGAAGAAATGACCTGTATTGAGGCGCATGCCAATCGAGTCATTTGTCTGCCTGCGCAAAAAGACGAGACCGATTTGGAAGCCGCCATTCGATGGGCAACCCATCCTCAAGAATTATGGATGGCCTACGGTTTTTTGAATGGTCCTCGAGTGGACCACCTTTTCCATGCATTGCTGGTCTTACATCGTTATGAGGATCGCTCCATCGTTCTTTGCAATGCGAACAATCGCATTGAACTCTTAACCAGTGGCGTCCACCATCTCCGCCGCTCTTCTTATCGGTACGTTTCATTTTTTTGCTTGGAACCGGCCGTGATTACTTTGCAACAAGGATTTCGTTATCCATTGCATGACGCTCCGCTGGATGTGAACCAAACCTTAGGCATTTCTAATGAACTCGTCGAGCCTGTTGGGGAAATCAAACTGGTAGGGAAGTGTCTCATGATGCGCAGTCGTGACGATAAAAAAAAGAAGGAGGCATAACCTTCCTTCTTGGATTAACCGACTTTTTTGAGGGTCCGTAGTGCGCGGGTAGAAA
>CAZVZF010000067.1:0-5204 GCA_964631095.1 uncultured Eubacteriales bacterium | reverse complement strand
AGCTCATGGAAGAAGCAGGTATGAGTAAAGATGGTAAGACGACTTTATATGATGGACGAACGGGAGAAGCGTTTGATGAACGCATTTCGGTTGGCGTCATGTATATGATTAAATTAGCCCACATGGTGGACGATAAGCTTCACGCTCGTGCCATTGGTCCCTATTCCTTGGTTACCCAGCAACCCTTGGGTGGAAAAGCACAAAATGGTGGTCAACGCTTCGGCGAGATGGAAGTATGGGCTTTAGAAGCTTATGGTGCTGCTTACACACTCCAAGAAATCTTAACAGTCAAATCAGACGATATGGTTGGTCGCGCAAAAACTTATGAGGCAATTATCAAGGGGAATCGAATTCCAAAACCAGGAATCCCGGAATCGTTCCGAGTTCTACAAAAAGAATTACAGTCTCTTGCAATTGATGTCCGTTTGCTTGATAAAGATAACAAAATTATTGATATGCGGGCGGCAGCAAAAGCAATGGAAGAAGAAGAAAATCGTTTGGCACGCTCCATGCGCTCCATGCGCGATGCAGTTTCTGACATACGATTCGAAAGTGATGCCGCGGCAACGCGGGATGAATAAGGAGGTGCCGAATGATGTTTGATGTCAATCGTCTTTCCGCCATCCAAGTAGGTCTTGCTTCTCCTGAGGTCATCCGCTCTTGGTCCTATGGAGAAGTCAAAAAACCAGAAACCATTAACTATCGGTCCCAAAAACCTGAAGTGGATGGACTTTTCTGTGAGAAGATTTTTGGACCCTCGAAAGATTATGAGTGCCATTGTGGCAAATACAAAAAAATCCGCTTTTCGGGAATTGTATGCGAAAAATGCGGTGTAGAAGTTACGACGAAGAACGTACGCCGTGAGCGTATGGGACATATTGATCTTGCAACCCCAGTTGCCCATATTTGGTATCTAAAGGGTATTCCTTCGAGAATGGCTCAAGTTCTTGATGTATCACCGAAAGAATTAGAAGAAGTCATATACTTTGTCTCTCACATAGTACTCAAGGCAGGCGATACCGATTTATTACAGTATCGTGAAGTTTTGGATGAACGAAAAGCACGTGAACGTTTTCCGGCAATTATTCGTGCTATTCAAGAAAAACTTGATCCACAGTCGGGGGACTATGCTCGCTCGGAAGATTTAGTGGAGCGAATTGAAAATCCCAATGAAACTTT
Organism: uncultured Eubacteriales bacterium; assembly: GCA_964631095.1. Taxonomy (GTDB): domain Bacteria; phylum Bacillota_I; class Bacilli_A; order RFN20; family UBA1709; genus JBAYCP01. The sequence continues at coordinate 4,025 of CAZVZF010000067.1, read as the reverse complement.
TGATTTCTACACCTATTCCAATTTTATTGGCCATTTTACTGGTGCCGAATTTGGGATTGGTGCTGAAGCAGTTCAACGCTTATTGTTTGAAGTGAATATTCAAGAAGAATTCGATAATATTCAGAGGGATTTGAAAGAAACTCAAGGTCAGAAAAATCAAAAAAGACTTAAACTTATCAAACGGTTAGAAGTCATTGAATCGTTCCGCCAATCAACTAACAAACCAGAATGGATGGTACTTAGTGTTCTTCCGGTTATTCCACCTGAACTTCGCCCCATGCTTCCTTTGGATGGTGGCCGTTTTGCTACTAGTGATTTAAATGATTTATACCGTCGCGTTATTACAAGAAACCAACGTTTAAAAAAATTACTTGAAATCAAAGCGCCGAACGTCATTTTAATGAACGAAAAACGGATGCTTCAAGAAGCGGTTGATGCTCTGATTGATAATGGTCGTCGTGCAAAACCAGTGAGTGGGGCAGCAGGACGTACCCTTAAGTCGCTTTCTCATACCTTAAAAGGGAAGCAAGGCCGTTTTCGTCAGAATTTACTTGGCAAACGCGTCGACTACTCTGGACGTTCCGTTATTGCGGTTGGTCCAAACTTAAAAATGTATCAATGTGGTTTACCACGTGAAATGGCGGTTCAACTCTTTAAGCCATTCATTGCTTCTAAGATGATTAAGCAAGGGATTGCCGTTGGCCATAAACAAGCCGATCGGCTCATTGAACGATATGACGAACGTGTCTGGAATGTTATCGAAGAAGTCATCGTGGACCATCCCGTACTACTGAATCGCGCTCCTACTCTTCACCGTTTGGGCATCCAAGCTTTTGAACCTAAACTTGTTGAAGGTCGGGCGATTCGTTTGCATCCACTTGTCACTCCAGCTTTCAATGCTGACTTTGATGGTGACCAAATGGCTGTTCACGTTCCTCTTTCCGATGAAGCCATTGCCGAAGCTCGCAAACTTATGTTGGGTGCCAATAACATTTTAGGGCCTAAAGATGGCAAGCCCATTGTCACTCCAGGACAAGATATGGTTCTTGGTAATTACTATCTAACGATGGAGCAAGATGCTGCTAGCTTTGAGCGAAAAGCCAAATATTATGATGAGATGGGCGAATTTGGAAAAGCTGAACGCTATCGTTTGTTTGCTGCCAGCGAAGGCAAGGTATTTGCCTCTCCCAATGAAGTTCGTTTGGCATACGATACCAAACAGATTCATTTGCATAATCGCATTGCGTTGCCAGCAAGAAGTTTGAATAATCCTACCTTTAGCACCGAACAAAACGACAAATATTTTGTCACAACAGTTGGAAAACTTATTTTTAACCAGATATTTCCAGATGGGTTTCCTTTCTTGAACTGTGCTGAAAATGAAAACTTTGAGGCAGTTCCTGAACGATTCTTTGTTCCCAAAGGGACACATATAAAAGAATATATTCAGCAACAACCACTAAATAAACCTTTTATCAAAAAGTTTTTAGGGAAAATTATTAATGAAGTATTTAATCGCTTCAAAACCGAAAAAACTTCTGTGATGCTCGATAAACTTAAGGATCAAGGTTTTGCTTATGCCACGCTCGCAGGTGTAACTGTGTCCATTGACGACATTATTGTGGTTGGTGGAAAAGAAGACATCTATGAAAAAGCAGAAGTAGAGGTGCAAGCAATTCGTCGCATGTATGAACGCGGTCTTGTGACCAATGATGAACGCCATCGCCTTGTTATTTCAGTGTGGGAAGGCGTCAAGACGAAAATTATTGATAAACTATCTGAACAATTAAAAAATGACCCCCAAAACCCCATTTTCATGATGTCTGACTCTGGCGCTCGTGGGAACGTTTCGCACTTTACCCAACTTGCTGGGATGCGGGGCTTAATGAATAACCCGGCAGGGGAAATCATCGAGTTGCCCATTAAGTCTTCCTTCCGTGAAGGCCTAACGGTGTCGGAATTCTTCATTTCCACCCACGGAGCTCGGAAGGGGGGCGCCGATACGGCACTAAAAACAGCTGAATCTGGCTACCTTACACGTCGACTTGTCGATGTGGCTCAAGATGTTATTATTCGTGAAGATGATTGTGGTACCGATCGTGGTGTAGTGGTTCGCGCCATTCGTGATACGAAAGACAATTCAATTATTGAATCTTTAGAAGATCGTTTGATTGGGCGTTATGCCATGCACGATATTTTTGATCCTGAAACCGGAGAAGTCATGGTTAAAGGAAATGAACTCATTAATGAGGGGAAAGCTCATGAAATTTCAAAGAAGGATATTTCCGAAGTTGAAATTCGCTCTCTCTTCAGTTGCCAGACCCATGACGGTGTATGTAAAAAGTGTTATGGACGAAACTTAGCCACAGGACTTGAAGCAGACATTGGCGAATCAGTAGGAATTATGGCTGCTCAATCGATTGGCGAGCCTGGGACTCAGTTAACGATGCGTACTTTCCATACGGGGGGCGTCGCTGGTGGTAGCGATATCACGCAAGGGTTGCCTCGTGTTCAAGAATTGTTTGAAGCACGCAATCCTAAGGGTGAAGCTATTATCTCCGAAATCCCTGGCGAAGTCGTAGAAATTACCGAAGATAAAGATACTGGGCGATACGAAATCACCGTTCGCAATGAAAAAGAAGAAAAACAATACATCAGTCCTTTTGGAGCAAAAATCCGGGTGCGAAAAGGCGATCAAATCCGCAATGGACAAAAAATTACGGAAGGGGCCATCAACCCTAAACATTTGTTGGAAGTCTCCGATGTCGAAGCGGTACAGCACTATATTCTTAAAGAAGTGCTAAAAGTGTATCATCTGCAAGGCATCGAAATCTCAGATAAACACATTGAAGTAATCATTCGTCAGATGTTCCGCAAAGTTCTAGTCATAGAAGGTGGCGACACCGATTTGTTACCAGGGAAGCGGATTGACATCTTTGAATTCACACGTCGAAATGGTGATATCCTTCGCAAAGGGAAACGACCAGCAGTGGCTCGCCCCTTAGTGTTAGGTATTACAAAAGCATCTCTTGAAACCGAATCATTCCTCTCTGCTGCATCATTCCAAGAAACTACTAGAGTACTCACTGATGCTGCTACTAAAGGGAAAATTGATTGGTTGCATGGTCTGAAAGAAAACGTTATTATAGGCAAGCTCATTCCAGCAGGGACAGGAATGGAAGATAAACGGCAAATTAAAATTTTACCAAAATCAATGCCTAAAGTTGTTGAAGAAGACGAAGAAGATTTCAACGACCTATCGGATGCCAATTCGATGGATTCTGTTTCTTCCCAAGAAGTATATTCCGAATAGAATCATTTACTTGCAAGGAGCCTCTCAGGCTCCTTTTCCTTTTTTAAATGTCATTATATTCATTTAATGTCAATAAATACTTTGATTTACTGGATGAAATGCTATTTACTCATGAATAAGTGGAGTCTATAATAAAGGTATAGAAACCTTGAGTAGCGTTAAGAAAAGAACATGATGCGAGGACATTAAGCAATCGTATAATTATGAGGCAAGAAGAGTTGAAACATGCGCAAAGCGATATTATTCACTTAGTGCTAACGATTCATTTTTATGTGAAAAGGAGGGAAATGAATGAAAGCATTCTATCAGAAAAAAGCATTCCTTATTTTAGGAATCATTCTATCATTAATGGCAGCTTCTTGTGCCCCTGTAGCCTCGTCGTCCTCGTCGTCTTCTTCGAGCAGTTCGTCTTCGTCATCTAGTAGCTCTTCATCTTCATCAAGCAGTTCTGTGACCCCAGTGGCATTAGCTACTCCTACTGGATTGGGAATTACAGCAGGTGTCCTTTCTTGGACTGCCGTTCCTAACGCAAGTTCCTATACAGTAAAAGTCAATTCTACTGAACATAGTGCTGCATCCACCAGTATGAATTTGGCGAGCCTCAGTCTAGCAGCAGGAACATACTCGGTTAGCGTTCGTGCCAATGGGCTAGGGAATTATTCTAATTCAGCTTATTCAACAGCTGCTTTGTTAAAATGTAAAAGGCTTGATT
>CAZVZF010000066.1:0-5245 GCA_964631095.1 uncultured Eubacteriales bacterium | reverse complement strand
TTCTTCCATGCGACGTGCGATACGACTTTCCATTAACACGGACTCAACCGGAAAAGAACCCGAAGCCGATTCACCAGAAAGCATGATGGCATCACAACTTTCGAACACGGCATTTGCAACATCACTTACTTCGGCACGAGTGGGATTGGGAGAGTGTTGCATGGAGTCAAGCATATGCGTGGCAACAATGACAGGTTTTCCAGCTTTGCGGCACTCTTTCACAATCATTTTTTGAACAACAGGCACTTCTTCAGGAGAAATTTCGACTCCTAAATCTCCACGAGCAACCATAATACCGTCGGCTTCAGCTAAAATCTCAGCAAAATGATCCACGCCTTCTTGATTTTCAATTTTTGCAATGATTTGAATACGTTCGCCTTGGTGAGCATTAAGAATGGTACGTATTTGTCGAATATCATCGGGGCGTCGCGTAAAGGAAGCGGCCACATAATCGATTCCATGCTCACAGCCAAAGATAAGGTCTTGTTCATCTTGTAAGGAGATATAGGGCATATTTAATCTTGCAAAAGGGGCCACTACATTTCGACGATCTCGCACACGATGCTGATTATGGGCAAGACACACAAGTTCTTGATTATCATCATCTTTAGCTATTACTTCAAAGGTGATTCGGCCATCATCCAAACGAATTCGATTTCCTATATCAAGATCATGAAAAAGGCCAGGATAAGTCACACTAAAACGTTGTCTTGTGCCAAGGACTTCTTGCATTGTTATCCGCACATGATCTCCTTCAAAAAACTCCACTTCTCCATGTTCAAAAGAGTGCGTCCTAATTTCTGGACCTTTCGTATCAAGCATGATGGAAAGATTAATCCCCTCTTGAATCAATCCATGTAAAATATTAATTTTCTCAAGGTGACTAGGATGATCTCCATGGGAAAAATTCAGCCGAGCGACATTCATGCCAGCGGCGGACAATTTTCGAATTATGGTTTCTCGTGATGAAGCAGGACCTATGGTGGCAACAATTTTTGTTTTTTTAATCTTCATTTTTGTGCCTCCTATTTTAATTGCTCGGCATCCGTGTAAAGGCGCAAATCGACCATGCGTGGCATCGATAATGCTTCTTCTAAGGGGATAAAACTAATGTGATTTTGTAGAATGCCAACTGCATAACTTTCATTACCACGTACGAGTGCCTCAATGGCTCCAGCTCCCATGCGTGCAGCAAGAACGCGATCACTAGCTGAAGGAATTCCTCCTCGTTGTAAATGGCCGATAACGGTTGCCCGGGCTTCAATTCCAATTTTCTTTTCGATTGTTTTTGCAAGTGCGAAAACATCCCAAAGTTTCTCGCTAACAACAATGATAAAATGACGCTTGCCCGATTGTTTTCCTTCTTCTAACTGGGCAAGAATTTCTTCTTCATTTAAAGGTCGTTCCGAAGAAATAATGAGTTCAACACCAGAGGCAATCCCAGAGAACAGAGCAAGATCGCCACAACTGCGACCCATCACTTCGATAATGGAACAACGCTGATGAGAGGATGATGTATCGCGCAATTTATCGATACACTCAACAATGGTATTCAAGGCTGTATCAAAACCTATGGTATAGTCCGTACTAGCAACATCATTATCAATGGTTCCAGGCAAACATACACAGCGTACCCCCAATTTGGAAAGGGCAGCCGCCCCACGATACGATCCATCGCCACCAATGATAACTAGGGTATCAATTCGATGTTGCTTCAAATTAGCAATCGCATTTTTTTGAACGTCTTCCTGTAAGAAAGAGGGCAAACGAGCGGTACGTAAAACAGTACCACCTCGATTGATAATTTCGCTAGCAAAACGGCGATCTACTTGTTCAATTTGATTTTCAACTAAACCTTTAAAGCCTTGATAAATCGCAAACATTTCATAACCATGAACCAATCCTGCTCGGATTACAGCACGAATGCAAGCATTCATTCCAGGAGCATCGCCCCCAGAGGTCAGCACACCAATTCTAGCAGTCATCTTGAACCCTCCTTCACGAAGATACGATAATTGATTCCAAATAATTCAATCTCCTTGGCGCTATTTCGCAAGTGATTAACAAGTCTTCGATTTTTTAAAGTGTCGCCACCATACAACTGAATTAATTCATCCATGCTATAGTCTGAGGTAAAGAAAGTCAATTTCCCAAGTCGATTACGGGTGTCTAATAAATCATAAAGGGCTTCCCCTTTGGACCATTCGGTTATGCGTTCCCCACCGATATTATCCAAGACGAGATAATCGACTTCACACAGTTGATTCTTTAGTGAATCATATTGACTATTATTTTTTTCAAATAAATATGTTCGAAGCCTATCAAAAAGAGTGCGTACCTGGACAAAAGCAATTTTCTTTTGTTGCATAGCAGCCTCATTGCACATAAGAGCCATGAGATAGGACTTTCCTACTCCACTTTTCCCATACAAATATAATCCAGGCATTTCATGGGTTTTAAGGCATCGAAGACACTCTTTAAAGAAGACCCCACGATCATCTGTTTTGGCAACCGAGGCATCACCCATATTTAAACGAAGCCATTCGATAGGAAAATCGCGAATTACATAATTTTCATCACGCTTTTCATACTCAAGCAACCAGGTCTTTTTCTTATAGACAAGACAAACATCTTGTCCACCTTGAAGTTCAAGACCAACTTCATAGCCATCGGGAATAAGCTCATTGTCTGGGCCTTCCTTTAATTCGAGAAATCGCAGAAATGCACCATAATTTCCTTCTAGAATTTGTTGATTCAAACCATGGAGATGGAGGAATTCTTGAACATCTTGATTGGCAAGAATACGATCGGCCGCTTGCGAACGGTGAGTATCGTTTTGTGAATGTTTATTACTCTTGGGGAAAGAGATTTGTTTAAACTCCATTAGCGTTTCCCTCCTTGTTTGCGTAACTCTAGTAGCTCACGATCCAAATCTTCCGCTGACATAATCGATTCATCGCTAGAATTGGAGGTTGGTGTACTAGGAGTAGGAGAGGCACTACGAGTAGGATTATTGAGACTAACCATTGCTTCATAAGCAGATGTGACTTGATTTCGCCACATCGTTGAAACGACGGATAGAATATAGTTTCGTGAGAGACGATTATTATTCTTAAGTAGAGCATAATCTAAAATAACATTGATGACAGGATCCGGCAAAGGCATTCGGCGTTTTATATCAGCAATCAATTGTTTTTCGTTGAGCGTCGGTTCAACATTATGATTGCGAAGTTTTAAAAATTCAACAGGGTCTTTGGCTGCATATAATTCTAATTTTGCGTCAAATGTTGAGCTGCCTGTCTTAACAGGTTTTTCATTCGGAATCGATCCTTTAAGTTGTTCATTTCCGTTTGATGCGCTAGGTGGTTGGAGTCGAGCCCTACGTCGCAACTGTTCAAGATCAACATTCCCTTGATCATTTAAGGAAGCCGAAACAACACTCCGCATTTGGATGGGTGAAAGACGATAAGTGGTGGCTAATAAAGCAATTTCATTTTCTACAGCAACCGTGATAACTCGCTTAGAAACTTGATAATCCTTAAGTCCACGATAAAATGCTTCAAAATCAAAGTCAAGACGTGGTGCAGAAGAAACATGGTCGCGAGTATTGTTATCTTCTTCAAGGCAGGTTAAGTTAATCTCATCATTGGGATCAAAATTTGGAAATGCTTCTTGGAAAGATGCGGTTAAATCATCATATCCACGCTTGGATTTCACGATAGGTACAAAGGACATTTTCGTGCGCTCATACTCAATTGTATCTAAAGCCTGTTTAAGCATCACGGCAAACAACTCATAATCAAAGAATTGACGGGGAGTCATTGGAGAGTGTAATTGATACAAGTACATAGCAGTTCCTTTGGCGGTGCGTTTCCGATAGGTATGAAGAAGCCCAAGACCTTCAAGACGACGACGTAAAGCGATAAGTTCATTGGGGGTACATTGTAAAATGGACAACAGACGTTGATGAGGACGTTCCATGGTAGTAAGAGTTTTTTCTGCATCCAATTCATTCCATAGCGTCAAGAAGAATGCGATGGCAGCGGAACCAGCAATAGGTTGATAAAGCCGCAACAAAACCTTCCGGTCATAATCCGTTAAAATACTTGCTGCTGCCACTTCATACTCATCGGTTCCTAGTAATTTGTCTTGGTTCATCGTATCATCGCTCCCCATTTGGACATATTATATCATAGAGTGTTTTTCTCTGCGTGTTCCTTTTTTGGAATCAACCGATTGACAATATGCTGAACTTGCTTTCTCGTCACTTCTAGTCCAAGGCTATTATCAATCACTAAAGTCGCCCGTTTAATTCGCTCCGAAACACTAAGCACACGTTCAGTTAGTTTTTTGGTCTCTTGAAGTGGCATCGTTCCACGCGCTTTCAAACGTTGTCGTCGGATGGATTCCTTTGTATGGACAACAATGGTCCAATCACAAAGTTGATCCATACCACTTTCAAATAATAGAGGAACATCTAAGAGATACCATTTTGAAGGGTTGGCATGTAAAGCAGCCTTAGTTTGCGCAATCACATAAGGATGGATAATCGCTTCAAGTTCATACAATCGTTGGGGATTGTCTGCGACCATCGTGCGCAATACCTGTCGATTAACCTCACCATTAGTGAAGAATACTTCTTTAGGAAACTGTTTTTGGAGAGCTAAATAAGGAGGGTTCCCCAGATTCAAAGCTTCTCGAGCAAATTGATCCGAATCTAAAATTTCAAAACCAAACTTGCTAAACATTTTGCTCACTGTGCTCTTCCCGCTTCCAATCCTTCCAGTAATCCCCAACACTCGTCCCTGTGAAAGGTACTTTGGAGACTGGCAAGAAGGGCAAAAATGGGTGCCTCTCCCTGCAAGAACTGATTTGACAATTCCTGTACCACATATTCGACATGGTTTTCCTTCACGTCCATAAACAAAAAGATTTTGCTGAAACCGACCATCAATGCCATCCTCACTATGATAACTTCGAACGGTGGTGCCCCCCTGGTCGATGGCTTCTTGAAGAATGGATTGAGCATGTTGTAGAACAGAAGCTACCTCCGCCAAGGATAAACTAGACACTTTTCTCCATGGTGACAATTGGGCTCGAAATGCGATTTCATCGGCATAAATGTTGCCGATCCCTGCCATCAGTTGTTGATGCAAAAGGGCTTGCTTCAAACGTAAGGATCGATGAGCCCAGACATCGAATAAATCACTAGGATTCTTAAACTCAGAAGGTTCACGTCCTAGCG